>CAZNMP010000054.1:0-11081 GCA_964573875.1 uncultured Planctomycetaceae bacterium
AGTTGCAACGGCTTCGCTCGGGCTTATTCTCGCATGAAGAGGCGACCGTTTCCGCCTGACGGAAAATTCTGACGAGGAATTCATAAAAAAAGCTCCACGACAATCGTCGCGGAGCTTTTTTATCAATCGAATGATATCGACTATTCCTCAACCGTTAGTTTTGGCCGGCCGATTGGGCCGAGGTTGTGGTTTCGGTTTTCTTCTGGCGTTCGGCGGAAAGCCGGACAGCGGTGAAAGCAAGCTTCATGCCGGTCTGAATTTCTTCCTGGCTGAAATAAGGCTGGCTCGTGCCGTTCGCAAAGCGAAGCCGTTTGGCAGCTAGTTCTTCCCAGCTCATATTGTTGCTCAGGTTCCAAGCAGCGGCCTGGGCGGCTCGCTGACTGATCTGGCCGCTGCTGAGCAGTTGGCACAATTCATGGACGCCTGGCTTGGATGTAAAGCTTTTCAAGGGTTTGATTTCGTAGGGAACCTGTTCGTGCGGTTCGCGCTTGCCGTGTTCAAGACAAACGGTGGCAACTTTGAATTGGCCGACTTTTTCGGGAGCGACGTTGAAGAAACCGCCGCCGCCGCCGCCCATACCCATGCCGCCGCCGCCCATACCGCCCATGCCGCCGCCCATGGTCTGATTGGAGTTGTTATTGTTGTTGCGGTTCGAACCGCCGCCGCCGGCTTGAGCCAACACGGGCACGCCCGCAAAAGCTTCGGGCAACTTGACGTTCAACGGCTTGTTGGTCTTGTTTTCGATCATCACGCGACACTGCGTCGAATCCTTGGGAATCAACTTCACGGCAATGTCGCCTTTCTCAATTGCCGCGAACATCTCAACGGTCGGATCGGCGGGATTATAATCACCGTTTTTTGCGGAACGGGCACGGCCCTCGGCGGCCCACGCGAAGCCTGCCAACAAAAACACGATGGCCGTTGAACCGAAACACCAATTTCGTACCGAAGCTGTCATTGTGCACACCCTTTGCAATCGTGCCTGCGTTAAATGACGTACCAGGGGACGACTTCCGTCGCCCTGGAAGTAACTGCCTTCCACTTCTATACAGCGTAATCAGTAAGTTCAAGAAAGCCAAGTAGAAAACGCAGATTAGGAAAGATACGACGGCACAAATACCCCACCGCAGGACTATTTCATGCGTTAAATTTGCTCGAAAGAGGGAAATTCGGCCTTAAAGGCTGCTGTTCCACTCCGGATGGCTGTACTTTTCTGTAACCAAACGGGCAGTTTCTACCGCGGGCCAATCTGTACGCACTTCTTGGGCGTCGAACGCTGTCTTTAATGCTTGGCGCAGCGTTTCGGCCGTCAAGGATAAATTGGTGACGAAACGACCGTGGGGGCGGCGTTCACGATAATCAGGCATCCGGGGCGGCATCGCCAGACAGCGCTCGATCAGATCGAGCGGAAAATCATAAAGCAAGGTGCCGTGATACAGCAAATTTTCACGACGGCAGCGGGCGCTGTTGCCGGAAAATTTGAGCTGATCAAGAGCCAAGTCGCTGGTGCCGCGGTAATGAACGTTGGGAACAAGCGGCTTGATGGCGGATGCCAGAAGATTCAGCACGTGTTGATGTGCCTGGCTGAGTTGGCGAAGGTCGGGCCGCAGCTTGTAACTGAGAACAACCGCATACATCAAGCAGCCAGGTCCGGCGACGATAGTAGCTCCGCCGCTGACCCGACGCAAGACGGGAATGCCCAAGCTTTGACAGACATCCAGTCGCACTTCCGCATCGACATGCGATGAGCGGCCCACGACGACCATGGGCTGTTGGGGTTCCCAAAGCCGCAAAGTTTCGAGCGGCTCGGAGGCCGTTTCAGCTTCTTCCAACAGGGCTTCGTCGAGCGCCAGATTTTCAGGCGGCGTAGGCAACGTCAGATCAAGGTATTGCATGAAATGCGATCGTCGTGAAATGGGCGATTGGCGGAAGTGTAACGTAATAATAGAAGGATGCCATGCAGAACCGTTCAGGGAAACGAAATCGCTTACTGCCCTTGCCATCAACGCTTTGTGAAGTTGGGATTCGCAAAACCGTCGGCACGCAGTCCGTTTGTAGCGGTTAGGCAAGATTTGATCGCAAGTATTTATCGTTATGCAAGTTATTGTTATGCATGGAAAAGAACGCTCGACAATCGAGAATAAAAACTTGAAAAATTCTCATCGTCACTAACTCGCACTGTGCGTTAGACTTCGGATTGAATCCGAAATTTTCATGGCTTCTACCATTTGCCGTTTTCGAAATTATCTGGCAAACTCAGGGTGTGAGGTGTATTTGCATCAAACATGATTGCGCCCTACGGTAGTTTGTACGGAGGGATAATATCAAGTTGCGCGCGATTGGTTTTTTTCGCGCGAGGAGGAATAAAGGTCATGAATTCGCATGTTCGTTTTGGATTAGTCTTGTTGTTTTTGGTGGCGACCGCGGCGACGGCGTCCGCCCAGATCGATTGCCCCTCGTCGGCCTGCACGACAGGTGTCGCGGGCCAGACGTATCGGATCGTCTACCAGACCGTGTACGAGCAGCGGCAGTATACCGCTTACCGCATCGAATATGAAACGGTGTGCGAGCAGCGGCAGGTGACCAGCTACAAGCCGGTTTGGGAAACCGCGGTCCGCGAAAATCGCTATACCGTGGCCAAGCCCGTCATGGAGACCGCCGAGCGGGAAGAAACCTATACGGTGCAGCGCCCGGTCTATGAAACCTCCGAACGCCAGGAGTGCTACACGGTCCAGCGTCCGGTCTATGAAACCGCCGAGCGAGAAGAAACCTACACGGTGATGAAGCCCGTCTATGAGACTTCCTATCGAACCGAATGCCGCACGGTCTATCAGCCGGTGACGACCTGCCAAACACGGTATGTCGATCAAGGTTGCTTCGCGGATCAGATGGTGTTGAAACCCTCGTGGCCTTCCTCGAAATTGACTTGGCAATCGGGCGGTTGCGCCGTCGATCCGGTCACGGGCCAAACCGCCTATCAAAAGGCCGGCCTGTATTGGGCTCAAACCCAGCACGGCAAGTATGAAGTGAAAAAGGTATGGCAGCCGAACATCGTTCCGCAGCAGTATCAGCAAACTTCTTATGTGCCGCAGACCGTTACTCAGCAGATCCCAGTGCAAGTGTGCAAGATGGTGCCCGAGCAGATTGTCCGGAAGGTGCCTGTGCAGGTATGCCGCATGGTCACCGAGCAACAAGTGCGCAAGATTCCGGTAACAACATGCCGGATGGTAACCGAGCAGTGTGTTCGCAAAGTGCCGGTGACGACCTGCAAGATGGTTTACGAAGAGCGTGTGGAGCAGGTTCCTTACCAGGTATGCCGGATGGTGGCTCAGCAACAAACGATCAGCGTACCGCGTTGCGTCGAGAAACGCATCCCCGTGACCTACACATGCAACGTGCCGAAGCTGGTTTGCTATCGTGTGCCGCTGGATGCCTGCGGCAATCCAATCAACGGAACGCCCGCCGCTGCTTCGTCGTCTTCTGCCGCAACGCAGCCGCAACAGCCTACCCCGGCCAAAAAACCGGCGGCCGCCGACGTGAAGCCTGAGCTTGGCGCCGACGCAGCAACGCCGCAACCGGTGGATACCGAGGACAAACAGCCATTGAAGGATATTGGGCCGATGAAGGCGGTGCCGCCGCCCGCGAAGTCGCCTGCTCCATCCACGTTGGTTTATCCTCCGCTTAAAAATCCCTAAGGCACAATTGCCTAATTATTCTGAATTATCCCCAGGGGCACAGGCCGGAACAGGGTCTGTGCCCCTGCTGCTTTTCTTGGATACGGCAAAAAGAGTGGGAGATTGCAAGTTTCCGCAGTGATACGGTTTTCAGCTTCAAAACCGTGAGGGCTTTTTATGAAAAATGCTTTCATTCCCGAAGGGTAAGCAAACCACGAACCGGTCAGTATAAATTGGTAAAAAAAGCGATCGATCAGGGCGGTTTTCGGGTTGGTTTTCCGAAACAGTAGGGAACCCGGAATCTGAATCTGTAACTTTTTGGGGGTCATCTTGACCCATTTCGACCAATCTACTATAAACCCCGCCTTGGTAATGATTGTTGTGGGGGGGCAATTCAATTATTTAAACAGATTGTTTCGAGATTACGCCAGTGAAGGAACGCCAATATCTAGATCGTACCGAAACTGTCCTGAATCGTTGGCGTATCCTCTCACGTAAAGTAAGTACGGTCGGTCGATTCTGGAACGATTTGCAGGGAAAATATGAATTTCCACGCATGCGGAAAATATCGCAAGGCGCTCGAACATGGATGGGAAAACACAAAACGCTAGCTCGTTTTTTCATCTTGGCCGCGATCTTGGCGGTAATGTTTTTTCGGGAACCGAGCTTTTTTCTATCTCCGCGTCTTTGGGCTGAAGAAGGAAGGGATTACTTTGGCAATGCCTATCGCTATGCCCACACGGAACTCTGGTATCGGGGATTGAGTTTTCTTTACGCTGGATACTTTAGTCTATGGCCGAATATTGCCACTACGGTTGCGGCAAACTGTGTTTCATTGGAAAACGTTCCCTATGTGACGCTGCTATTTTCCGTCACGGTTCAATTGATTCCTTTCGCCATTGTGTTGTGGAGCATCTCCGCGTTTTGGCAATCCATGGATCGAAAGACGGCGGGGATCCTCATTCTGCTTTTTGCGCCGATATCCGGTGAAGTTTGGGTCAGTACCATTTTAAGCCAAGTGTTTTTCGCGATTACGACGTTTCTATTGTTGTTGGAAGATGCACCCGTCACCGCATTGCGCCGTTGGATATACCGCGTTCTTCTTTTGCTGGGAGGATTAACCGGACCGATTTCCGGTATTTTATCACCCTTCTTTTTGCACGAAGCGTATCGCGAAAAATCTAAAGAGCGGTGGATTCAGACGATAGTCTTAGCGACCTGTGCCGCGATTCAAACATATATTATGTTTTTCATGAGCTATCGAGGCACGCATAGCGTATTTGACATACCAGCTTATATCCTCTCGCTCGGAACACAAAGCGTTGGGACTGTATTGTTAGGGCGGGGTGGGGGCAAGGGGGTGGCCAACGTGTTTTTGGATGCCTACGATCAAAGCGGCTATGTTTGTGCTGCCGGGGTTTTTGTGTGCTCGTTTGTTGTGGGACTCATCCTGTTTTTTCTTTCTCGAGGAATCCCGGCGAGAGAACGTCGAATACTGATCGGTGTCTACATCTTTCTGACCATCATCTCATTTTATGGTGCCATAGGAGAAGAGAAAAGACACCTGATTACTGTCGGTCCCGGGGCTCGGTACTTCTATGCTTCCAACGTGATACTCCTCTTGCTGGTTTTAGCTCGAATCCGAAAACCGGTTCGGCTTGGGAGTTTGACGGCAACAGTCATGCTAATACTATCCATCACATTGGGGATGTTGGACTACAAAAGAACGCTTATTCAGAATAATCGGTGGCCTCAATGGAAAGCCGAAGTGCAGGCATGGCGAAAAGACCCTCTTCGCAAGGTTGCCGTTTGGCCTCCTAACAGGAAGATTACTCTGCAAAAATGGGATGCTCAAGAAATACCGTTGCCCCAGCAATTGATTTCCTCGAACCCGAAAGAATCCGGAAAGAATTCGGCTGTTCTGCGATGAGTATTGGATGACTGGGGATAGGCAATCTCTGGCATCACGCCCCCCGCAGCCCCTCTGTTGGTCCTGTCCTCTTGAATATGCTGTTTCTTGCCGCCGTGTTGACAGAACGCGGATGCTCGGCGAAACTGGTCCAGTCACTTCCGTTTGGATCAGGTTATGATGTTAAAAGATCAGCGAATCGCGTTTGTCGGTAAATTGGCCAGCATGGGGCGGCGCGAGGCGTCGCAATTGGCCCGCCAACAGGGGGCTACTGTGCTGGAAAAGCCGGACGCCACGGTGCATTTGATCGTCGTCGGCGAGGAATTCCCCTTGGCCGAATCGCAAGGCCAGGAAGATTGGCTCGACGAGGCCGTCCGGCGTCAGGTCGATCAAGGGGCGGCGGAAATCATCACGGAAACGCAGCTTTGGCAACGCCTGGGGCTGGTTGATTCGCAACAGGAAGTGCATCGGCTCTACACACCGGCCATGTTGGCCGAGTTGCTCCACGTGCCCGTGGCGGTGATTCGCCGATGGCATCGTCGTGGGCTGATTGTGCCGGTGCGCGAAGTGCGTCGGCTGCCGTATTTTGATTTCCAGGAAGTGGCGACGGCCCGGCGGCTGGCCGAGCTTCTGGCGGCGGGCATGTCGCCCCAGGCGATCGGGAAGCAGCTTGAATCGTTGCGGCGATATGTGCCCGGTGCCGAGCGACCGTTGACGCAGCTCTCGGTGATCGTGCAGGGCAAGAAGATTTTGCTGCGACAAGGCGACGGACTGATCGAGCCGGGCGGGCAGTTGCGGTTCGATTTCGATGCCTGGGAGGGTGAGCCTACGCATGAGCAGGCCGTGCCCACCTCGCCCGAGCAGATGTGTTGCTTAGCGGCCGAGTTGGAAGAAGATGGCCAATTGGCTGCCGCCGCCGAAATGTATCGCGCGGCAATGGCTGCCGCGGGGCCGAAGGCCGATGTTTGTTTTCAGGTCGCCGAGTTGCTCTATCGGCAAGGCGATTTGGCCGGCGCGCGAGAGCGTTACTACATGGCGATCGAGCTGAACGAGGACTATGTCGAGGCCCGCGCGAATCTCGGTTGCGTGTTGGCCGAATTAGGCCAGCGCGAGTTGGCCGTAGCGGCGTTCGAGGGCGCGCTTCGCTATCACCCCGACTATGCCGACGTTCATTATCATCTTGCCCGCACGCTGGATGAACTGAGCGAGCGAGTCGAAGCCGACGAGCATTGGCGGGCGTTTTTAGCATTAGCGCCCGACAATCCCTGGGCCGAGGAAGCTCGCTCGCGGCTGGAGCAATAGGCTGTCAGTTTAATTGTTGCAACATAATTGTTTCGCAAATTTTCCTGCAACGTAATTGTCGTGCAACAACAAATTACGAACACTCCTGGTTCCCAAGCTCCAGCTTGGGAACCTCTGGCAAGCTCTCTCTACGTGGCCAGTTTTCGGCGTTCGATCGGTTTTTGGCCCGGAGGGGCGGGTGTGAACAGATCGGATTGCTTCAGGCCAAGCTCGGCGGCCATTTTCCGGCAGTAATCCAGCTTTCCAACGTCCAGCCCGCGGATGTTCGAGCCGGTCGAGAACTTCACGCCTGCCTTCTTGGCCATCTGGAGAAACGTGAGCTTCGGCAAGCAGTAACTGCTGTTAATCTCGATGGCGACGTTGTTTTCAACAGCCGTTTCGATGATCCGTTGCATCCGGGCCGTGGTCCAGAGTGCGTCGTGATCCTTAACCAACGGGGCTGGCAGAAATGTGACATTGGCCAAAATGTCGATCGGTTCGCATTTCATGATCTTCACGTGAAAATCAACGTAGCGATCCATGAATTCTTGTGGATTATCAAGATTCAGGCCCGGTTTCCAAATCTCAAAGCGGGTGCCGTCTTTGAGCGGCAAGGTCAGAGCATCGGTCAACACGTAATCAAGCTTGGCGACCAGTTCCTTGGAGAAGCAGGTCATCCAGTCGATTCCTTCGGCCTGAATTCCTTTGAAAACAGGCTTGCCATCGAGCATGTCGAGATAGCGTTTCAGATGCTCGTCGGTGCTTAGCAGATTGGGATACTTGTTGGCTTTCGTACCGGCATGTTCGACGATGCCGAACTTGACGCCGCGTTGACGGGAAATTTCGATAGCCTTTTCCAGCGTAATCACGCCTTCGACGTGGACATGGTAATCAACCAGTGTGAGATCGGCATCGGCGGCCGCGAGGCTGCCGAGACCGGCCTGGGCGGCAACGGCAGCTCCCGTTGCTGCGGCGGCATGGCCGAGAAATTTTCGTCGAGAAAGGGGATTCATCATGGATCCTTGGGAATGGCATGTTATTGATGTTTGCTTGGTTAATGAACCGGCCAGTCAACTTCATTGGTCTAGATTTCGGCCTCCCGATGGTCGTCCTCGGCTCACTGGCTATGCAAAGGTCAATAGGAAGGGAGTTGCATGGAAGGCGTTATTCAGCAAAACGTATTTTAATACCGCGCGACGGGCGATGCAACGTCGTCCCTTGCCCCCCTGCCCGTCATGTTGGACAAGGGGTATTTCATCGGATAGAATCACAAAAATGCAGTGGCCGAGTGTGCCGCTGCCCACAAGCATCAAGTCTATTGCCCTCCAGGAGATGACTCCCATGAAAGCCGTTCGTGCCCGCAAAACCATGCTGTCGGATTGCCGGATCGGTGTTTTGTCGTTGATGGTCGCTATGTTTCTTGTTTCCGCATTTGCCGTCGTTCAGGCCGACGAATGGATCAGCGGCATTCCGTGGCCGGCCGTGAAAGTTGTTGAGCCGGGCACTGCCGGCAGTCCGCCGAGTGATGCCACTGTGTTGTTCAATGGCAAGGATCTTTCGCAATGGGAAGGTGGCGACAAATGGCTGGTAAAAGACGGCGTTGCCATCTCGGCCGTCGCCGGCATTCAGACGAAGCAAGCGTTCGGCGATTGCCAGTTGCACATCGAGTGGGCCTCGCCCGCCAAGGTTGAAAGCGAAGGCCAAGGACGCGGCAACAGTGGCGTCTATCTGATGAACACCTACGAGGTGCAAGTTCTCGATTCCTACAAGAACGAGACGTATGCCGACGGTCAGGCCGCCGCGATTTACAAACAGCATCCGCCGCTAGTAAATGTTTGCCGCAAGCCGGGCGAATGGCAAACCTATGACATTTTGTTCGAGGCGCCGCGCTTTGACGGACAAGGCAAACTTGTTCGGCCGGCGTATGTCACCGTGATCCAGAACGGCGTGGTCGTTCAGAATCACTTCGAGATCCAAGGCGCGTCGGCCTGGGATGCGCCGCCGAAGTATACGGCCCATCCGTCGAAGTTGCCGCTAGCACTTCAATATCACGGCAATCCGGTCCAGTTCCGCAATATCTGGATCCGCGACTTGCCGCCCAGCGACACCCCGGCGCCGGCGAAGGTGAAGAAATAGTAGTTCTGGAAAAATTTCAACAGAGTGCTATGTCCATCGGAATCACGGACATGGCACTCCTTGTTGACAACAGCACCGAATCAAAATGAGCACGCGGAAATCGGTCGCCGGTGTTTTTGGAGTTGTGCTGTTGTTTGCGTTCGTCGTGCGAGGCGGCGTGTTGCTGTTGACGCCGGATGCGCTAACTCGCGATACGGACGATTATCGGCGACTGGCCGAGAATCTCGTCGAACACCGCACTTTCGGCCACGGTGACACGCCCACCGCATTTCGCCCACCGCTGTATCCGCTGTTGCTGACAGGCTGCATCGCGTTAGGCGATTATGGCCGTGTGGCAATCGGCCTGTTGCACGTATTGCTCGGCGTCGCCACGGTGGCGATGGTGTTTCTCTTGGGACGTTGGTGGGGCCTGGGAACCAGCGGGGCGACGATTGCCGCGTTGCTTACGGCTTGCGATCCGATCCTGTTGGCACAATCGACGCAAATCATGACCGAGACGCCGGCCGCGTTTCTCGTAACGGCTGGCCTGGTGATGATTACGTGGACACTCGCGACTTTTGGGGTTGGCTGTCCCGAGAGTGCTAGCGCTAGTACTATAACGAAAACCGATGCACCAGCGACTGCTCAACGATGGAATGGCTCGCTCATATCCATCGCAACCGGCGCCACACTTTCGCTCGGGGCGATTTGTCGTCCTACGCTATTGCTTTGGACATTGGCAGTCGGCCTTGCATTGCTTGTGAAAACAAAAAATAGCCGGGAGCTAACAGCTCCCGGAAAGCGTTTGATGCAATTTCATCTGCCTCTAATGTTTGCATTTGGAATGGTCCTCGTCTTATGTCCCTGGATGATTCGGAACCAAATCGAGTTCGGCCGGCCGATTGCAGCCACGACACATGGCGGCTACACGCTCCTCTTGGCGAACAATCCGGAATTTTACGAGTGGCTTCGCACAGGCGATTGGGGCGATGTGTGGCGATCCGACCATTTCAACGCCGAATGGGATCGCCGAAAACCAAGCGATGAGATCGAGGCCAATCGGCTGGCCTATCACGAAGCATGGCAAAACATCTGCCGCGAGCCGGGCATGTTCTGTTACGCGTGCTTGGTGCGTCTTGGCCGCTTCTGGTCGCCGCTGCCGCATCAAGTGTCGGCCGACGAGACGATGATGCGTCGTTTTTCGCGCTATGCGGTGGCAGCGTGGTATGTTCTGGAGTTCTTGTTAGCCGGCATGGGCGCGTGGTGCATTTTTCAATGCCGCAGAACACCCAACGGTTTTTCCCAGCCTTGGCTCTACGCACTGTTGTTGGTCGTAAGTCTTACAGCGATCCATTCGCTCTTTTGGACCGACATGCGGATGCGCGCCGTCGTGATGCCGGTCGTGGCGTTGGCAACTGCGGCGGCATGTACATGGAGGAGAAAAGAACCAAACGAACACCCCTCTTTAGGGCTGGTTGTTTAAGGATTCTCTTGACGTCCCCACTGTGCAAGTAGGAATAATTCCTTTTTGAAAAAACGTAACCCTATGCAGGAATGTCGGTTACGTCATTATCGATACCGGCCAACCAGCCTTGATCCGTTGGCCCACTATACCTATAATCCCGCCGCTCGACATTGGGCGTTTGTGCGCCTAATGACTTTTCCCGGTTGATTTTGCGACTCGAAACCTGACCGCTTATTACGCACAGCTGTCGGGTGGAGCAAGGATGCTGTTGCCGCAAACACGAATTGGCGAGCTGTTGGCCTGCACTCGCTGCGGAGCGCTATCGCTTCGCGCGCGGGAAGAGTCTGCGCGCCGGGAGAGAAATGCAAATCGTGAGTTGCAAACCGTAAATCGCAAATCTGTCGGCAGCTTTATCGTCCATCGGCTGTCGACACTTTACAATTTTCAATTTTCAATTTTCATTTTTCTATTCCTCCTCGTCTCTCTCGCGTTCGTTGTTTCTTCAGCGACAGCCCAGGTGAAATTGCCGGAAGTCAGTTCGGCCGAGCCGATCCTGATTACGGCCCAAGCGGGCAATCAATGGCAAGTGGGCGCTTATGAAGTTTGGGTCTTGCGTGGCGATTGCGTAATCCAGCAG
>CAZNMP010000055.1:0-11064 GCA_964573875.1 uncultured Planctomycetaceae bacterium
CCTCGCAAATCAGCATCGGTCACAAGAACGATCTGGGCATCGAAATCGCCGGCACCAAGGGATCGCTCACCTGGAGCCAGGAAGAGCCCGAGTCGGTGACCATCCGGCTGCCCAATCAGCCCGATCGCGTCTACTGGCGCGGCGCGGTCACGCCTGGCGACGGTTTCTTGCCGAAGAACGTTCCGGCCGATCTGATGGCCGAGCCGACCATTCCGTCCGGGCATCCCGAGGCCTTCCACGACGCTTATGCCCGGCTGCATAGCTGCTTCGAGGCCGATGTGCGGAAATGGCAAGCCGGCAAACCGTTCGACACCGACGGTTCGAAATATGCCAACGTCGAAGACGGCTGGATGGGCATCGCTTTCATCGAGACTTGCGTGAAGAGCAGCAAGAAGAAAGGCGCCTGGGTTGGCATGCCTAAGTTGAGCTAACGAAGTTTAGGCAAACGATGCCGCATGGCTGGTTGACCGGCCTCGTCAGCATCAGACGTCCGACTTTCGCATCTCCCCTCGCCCGTTTACGGGAGAGGGGCCGGGGGTGAGGGTGGTATGCTTCCCCAAAACCGCCGGTTTGTTTTTCGTAAACCATTATTCCAGATAGCCGCGAAAGGCGGATGATCTGCTGACCGGTTTTCGGTTCATCAGGCGCCTGGCCTTCGTTCGCTGGCTCGTAATCGTGCAGTTTGATCTTGGATATTAAGGGGTGGCGCATGCGACATGTGCCGCCCCTTTTCTAATTCAACGGATTCCTGTTCCCCGTGGCCATCGGTCCTGCCACGCTGCAACGAAAGCCCGCTTTTCACGGCATCGGCATTCTGCGATAATTCAGACACCATGCCGAGATTTTCAATACTGATTCCGGCCAGAAACGATGCAAGGCGGCCTGTCGCTGGTGATGGAACAAATGAAACGGGTGTATCAGCATTTCTCGGCGGAAGAACGACAGGCATTTCGCGGTGGTTCCTGGCGATTGCCGGAGAAAGTGGCCAACGAGCAAATCGTCGGGCCGTTCCTGGAGATTTGCAGGCGATACTTGATGCCTGTCAAAGCTTGCAAGGCGAACCTGATCGGCACACCCTAAGGCAACAAGGACGATTGTTTTGGAATAGCCGCCTAGTTAAGCTATGGACAAACACACTTCCTGTCAGCAGTGGGCGTACGTCTGATAAGTCCGTGCATTCTCAATCATGATCGCAAGCTCTTGACCTCCGGTTTTTTATTTTTCGTGCGAACCCGCCGGCAGTGGTCCCTGTCTCTCACTGAAGAGTGGTTTCTGCGGGGATGTTCTAAACAGATTGACCAATTTATTCGAGAAACTCGATCATGACGCAATGGTACGAAACATTGTTCGCCAATTTCGGCAAAACGTACGACCGTGAGTGCTTTACGCAAGGAACGGCGGGCGAGGTGGACTTTGTCGAACGCGAATTGGGGGCTGATCGGTCGAAACGGATCTTGGATATCGGATGCGGCACGGGCCGACATGCGATCGAGCTAGCTAAACGCGGCTATTGTGTAACCGGTTTCGATCTTTCCGAGGGTCAGCTTCGCCTGGCACAAGAAAAAGCTGCCGCGGCGGGTGTGACCGTCGATTTCCAACGCCGGGATGCCACGCAACCGCACTTCCGGCAGGAATTCGACGCCGCCATCATGTTTTGCGAAGGCGCGTTTCCCTTGATGGAAACCGACGAGAAGAATTACGCGATTCTCGCCAACGCCTGCGCGGCATTGCGGCCCGGCGGCAAGTTGCTGATGACTACGCTCAGTGCATTGTTCCCCCTGTTTCACTCGGTGAAGGATTTTCTTGAGAAGAACACATCCGATACTGTCACCGGCAAGCTGACTTTCGACCTAATGACATTTCGCGAACATGCCGAGATGACCTTTGCCGACGATGCGGGCGAATCGCATACGATCACATCGAACGAACGTTACTACACCCCGCCCGAGTTGCACTGGCTTCTACAAACTGCCGGATTTGCCAAAGTAGATATATTCGGCTGCCATCTAGGCCAATTCAGCCGCGAACACGCATTGACGCACGACGATTTCGAGATGCTTATCGTGGCAGAAAAAGCTCGATAATCTGCAAGTTGTCCTGGCGTTAGCGCCGGCGAACATGGACAATCCATTTTGCCATGTCGGTCAATAGTTTGTATAGTGTGGTTGGCAACGTTTGTTGTTATTGTGTAATCTATAGGAGGCTGATCTCCAAAGCATAACACGGCAACATGTGTAATTGCCCTCCAGAGCTGACTATGAACGATAATGAATTACTACGGGATTTAAAGGAATTGCTTATCAAACAGGTCGCTGCCATTGTCGGCTGTGCCGATCTTTCGCCGGTGCCTGCCGAAAAACGTAAAAGTTTTCCTCGGGGTATCTCCATTGGCGTTGCTCTATCGCCAGAAATTATCGCAGGCATTACTACGGGTCCAACCGATGCTTACTCGCGGGAGTACGATCGCGCCAATATGCTTCTCGATCGGCTCAGCGACGAGGGCGCGAAGTTTTTACATGGTTGTATTCATCATGCCGTAGCCCTTTCAACCACCGCTGCTGAACTCGACAAAGCAAATTTGACGACGCCGCTTCCGCACAAAACAACTGCCACACTCGCTGGAATCGGCTGGATCGGCAAATCGGCATTGTTGGTAACCGAGGCCTACGGCACCGCCGTCCGATACACAACCATTTTAACCGATGCGCCGTTGCCCGTTGGCGAGCCGATAACGGAGTCCCGTTGCGGCGGTTGTCAAGCATGCGTCGAAGTGTGCCCTGCCCACGCGATTCTGGGCCATAACTGGCGGCAAGGCATTTTGCGCCAGGAATTTTATAACGCATTCGCTTGTTATCAGGTTGCTCAACAACAAGGTGAAAAACTTTCGCCTGCCCATAAACGGATCATCTGCGGCATTTGCATCGCGGCATGTCCGTACACCAAACGATATTTGGCTGGAAAATCCTAGAGCAATTCTTATCGACAACTCTAGGCATTACCGATAGGTTGCGATTGCATGGCAGACGAGCCCTTCCTTATTGAAGAAGAATGTTTCGATGGCCAGTTTGCCCAGGACAGCGCGGTAATAAATGCTGACGACATCAAGACCCGAAGTGACATCGATCACCGAAAAAGCCAAGTCGGGCACTTTGGAAAGCGCTGCCCGCCAATAATCTCCGATGGCCTTCTTGCCTTTCAACGTGCCCGATTCAATCCCCAATACATGTTGAATCATGGGCGATGTCATCTCGAAGTCGTCGGCATAGTGCGTAAGCACGGCATCGATGTCATGACGATTCCAAGCCTCGACCCAATCCGAGGCAAAACGTGCGGCTTCCTCATGCGTCATGGCAATGTCGCTCCCTGCTATTGAATCATGGTGAGAACTGTATCCAGCGGCACGCCGGTTCGCTCGGCCACGGCTTCCGCGGAAAGCCCTGTGCTATGGTGACGTCGTACAAAGGTCGGAATGCTTTCGCCAAGTTCGACGATATTGCCGTCCGGATCGAAGAATCGCATGGTCATCTGGCCCCAAGGCTCTTCCGCCACATCGTGCAGCAATGGCGCGCCCGATGCCTTGATTCGCTCGATATCCGATGCGAATGTCTCCGTTTCAAAACATAATTCCAGGTTTTTATTGCCTGACGGATGGCAGCAGTATCCCAGTTTGGCTGCAAGCGTCAGATCCGCCGAAGGCTGCCACAATGACAGTCCGCATTGCAGCCCGATGCACGCACCGAAATCGTATTGCACCTTCTGGCCCAGCACTTCGATATAGAACGTCGAAAGCCGCTTGACATCGGCCGTCAGCAGAACGGAGGAATGAAACTGAATACTCATGAATTGGCTCCTTTGCAGCCCCTTGTGGAATTGTTCGGCTTCGCCATCGCCTTTTGCTTTCTCTCTTTCGGCATCTTTTCAATAGCATAGCGCAACGCGGTGCGAGGCATTTTGTGTTTATTTTTCATCACATAGTCGAAGACTTCCTTTTCGTGCGATTGACTCGCGGCCTTGAGCATCCAGCCGTAGCCCTTTTGCACCATATCATCGCTATCCAGCAACAGAAGATCAGCGATTTCGAAGATGTCGTGCAGGAAACGGCCGTTTCTTGCGGGAATAATCAACGTAACCGCCGAGGCACGGCGAACCCAGCGGTTCTTCGATCTCGTCCATTTTTTCAATTCCGCCAGATATCGAGGATACATTTCGACAAACGCCGCGACCGTATGATTGCAAAGCGTGTCGCAGGAGGCCCAGTTGGCAACATATTGCTTCACCCAGCGCGTCAGGACTCGAAAATCCTTTGGCTGAAATTTGTCTCGCAGCCGATATGCCCATTGGCAGGCGATGAAAGATTCCTCTAAATAGCCGGACTGCCACAACAACTCGCAGAGCTTGAAAACGTCGTCTTTCTCCCATTCTTCGATCCGCGGATAATATCGCTTTGCGATCGTGCCGACGGTTTGGGTCTTGACGCCATACAGCTTGATTTCCTCCTTGAAAAAGTTCCGGCCCGAGGCTTTCGTATGAGGATCGGCGTTGTCTTTCAGCTCTTGGCGAATTTTGCGGAGTATCGAGTTCATGATCGTGACAAAGAAGAATCGCAAGAAGTTTAAATATTACATGCTATTGCGTAAGAACGGCGTAATATGATGCATCTCCGGTTTTAAATAGTTGATACCAAGCGTCGAGCTTTTCGGGAGTAAAAATATCGAGCATTTCAAAAATGCATCGGGCAAATTCGAGCGGAGCGACGCCCGAGGCCGTAATCACCCGGTTGCCGATCACCGCCGGTTGATTTTGATAAAACGCTTCGCCCCGATAACCGGTTGTCTTCAAGTAGTCGAGCGAATTGCTCGTATGAGGTCGGTCGTCGAGAATGCCGGCCCTGGCTAAACCGGCAGTTGCGCCGCAAATGGCGGCAACCGGCAAGCCGGCGGCGAGGAAATCCTTGGCCTTTTCGATGGCCTCGACATTCTTACCCTCTTCCCAGGTGATCCCGCCCGGCAGAATCAGCATGGCGCTGTCTGCTGGGGCGATTTCCTCGAGCAAGAGGTCGGGTTGAATGGTCAAGCCGCCCATCGTGCGGACCAGAGACTTATCAATTCCGACGGTTTGAATGCGAAAGCTTCCGGGCCGCGTTTGAAACATCGATTGGTTAATACCAACCGACGCATAGCCGATTTCCCAATCCGACATCGTATCGAAAACAAACAGGTGAACCGTATTTTGTTTCATGATGAACCTGCTTCTGTTAACGGGAATCCCCTTTTGCCTTCTGACGCGGTCGGTTATCATACCGTAATCGCCTCTCGGAGAAAACTGCATGATTGTTACACCACGAATGCGATTGCTACCGGCAACCGTCGCCCTGGCGCGTGCCGAGTTGACGGACCGCGAGGAATTCGTTCGGCTGCTGTCGGCCTCCGTGCCGGACGAATGGCCGCCCGAGATCCTGGCAGATGCATTGCCCCTTTTCTTGGAATGGATCGAGGCCGCGCCCGACCGTGCCGGTTGGTATGTTTGGTATGCGATAATGCGAACACCGCGCGAAGCGTTGGACATGCTGGCCGACAACGCCGACGACATCTTAATGGCCAGCGGCGGGTTCAAGGGGCCGCCCGAAGATGGGACCGTCGAAATCGGTTATTCCGTGTTGCCCCGTTTTCAGGGTCAAGGCTACGCCACGGAGATGGTTCGGGCCTTGATCGACTGGGCATTCGCCCAACCGGGCGTGCAGCGGATCGTCGCCGAAACGACCGAGGAAAACACCGCCTCGGTGCGGATGCTGCACCGACTCGGATTTACTCGCACCGAGCCCGCCGTCGAGCCGGGACACATCCGGTTTGTCGTCAGCCGAAGCAAATAACCTATATTTTCAGTATACGCGGTAGTTGCTCGGTGGATTTTTCGACGCCGCGTCTTTTCGATGCTCTTTCGGCCGATGCCTTTTTGTCGTGACATTCAGCGATGTGTCGAGGAGAAATCGTCATGCAACGCTCGCTCGTCTTGTGTTTTGCCGCCGTCCTGTCGGCCTTCCTCTCAGCGAATCATGCGGTCGCCCAATGTCCCAACGGAGTGTGCCCAACCAGCAGATTTTTGCCTGTCGAAGCGAGGGTTTTTGAACAACAGGACATGGGGCCGCTAGAAAAGAAGATCGTTCAACTCGAAAAGGAAGCCCTCGAAAAATGGTATGGCGGTGATCCTTCGGCCTATATCGCCATGATGGGCAAGGATATCGGATACTTCGAGCCGAGCCTCGAAAAAAGATTGGATGGCCGCGAACCCTTGAGAAAAATGTACGAAGCACTTCGTGGAAAGGTCCATGCCGAAAAGTTCGACATGCTCAATACACGAGTTCAAGCCACGGAAAACATGGCCGTGCTTTCGTGCAATATCATTTCCATCGAAGGCGGCGTCCCTTTCCGATGGAATTGCACGGAAGTATTCTCACGCGACAACGAGGGGCAATGGAAACTGATCCATTCCCATTGGTCTCAAACACGGCCGGTGCAGCAGTAAGGGCCGAAACCAATCTCACGGCCGGCCTTCGCTCCAGTTCAGGGCGTGAATAGTTCCCACCAGATCAACATGGCTTCGTTCGTGGTGTTGGCCGAGGCCGGATCGATAATAAGCCGAGCAATGTCGGGCTGGGCGTGAAGATCCATATCGTTTAAGAACAACTGCAACTCCTTCATCGACTGCTTGTCGCCCTTTTGGCTCTTTGCCAATGCCTCCTTGTATTTCGCGCGATAATCCGCACGATTGTCGAGCAAGTGCCGCTTTAACAAGGCGGCGGCTTTCTCAGGATCTTTTTCCGCTTTCACCAAGGCAATCAATCGCGGGCGGATCGACGAAAGTTCGCCCGTGCCTTCGATGCCTTGCAGGGGCCCCTCGTCGGCCGTTGCCTTTCCGCCTGGCGCTTTATACTTTCCGCCATGAACGATGTCGAACGGTTCATCGCTGCCCGACTTGAACAAAACGGGAACGGAAACATATTTTCCGCCTTCCGGCTGATCCACCATGAAGTGTAGATGCGGGGTGGCCGAATAGCCGGTGTTGCCGGATAGCGCAATCCGTTGCCCCTCGGCGACATTTTCTCCCACCTTCACCTTCGCGCCATTTTGAGCAAGATGGTAGTAGAGTGCCCGGCTGCCGTCGTCGTGTCGGATACGGATAAAGTTGCCTTTGTTCTTCAGATCCTCGTCCAAGCCCGACTTGGAGAACGAATCGACGGCCTCGACAACCACACCGGCTCGTACGGCATGGATTGGCGTCTCTTCAGGCATGGACCAATCAATCGCGTAGTCGTTTTCATGGGTCGGGAATTCCAGATAGCATTGGCCCACCTGAAAAGTTTCTCCCGGTGCATACGGCAGCGAGTAGAGCGGTCCCACCGGCTTCACATTCGGCGGCCTCATGCCGTTTTGGGCTAGAGACGGCGTTGATAAAATGGCCGACAGCATTCCAACACTAATTCCAATGATTATGGCTCGTAAAGGCATGGCCTGGAACCTCCCAAAAGCCAAAGCACGGCAGACATTGCTCAATTCAATTCTAGGCCATGCAAGCTGGCAATTACCGGCTATAAGCTCATTGCACGGCCCAGAAATTGGCAACTTTTACTATACCCCAATTCGACGTAACTTGGATCCCAGAAAAGGATTGAGGCAATCCTGCGATTGTAGAATACGACGTAACCTGATAGGCTAGGGCGTTATGAATTTTTGACCGATCCACGGCAACCTTCTCGATCAGAAGGTTATTGAATACATACTTTCCCTCTTTTTCCATCATAAGGAATATCTCGATGGGCGACCCCGACTATTGCGAAAGCAAATGCCCGATTTGCACCAAAGCCAGGCAAGGCAATCGGATTGCTAAGTTTTTCCAGACAATCGAAATGCTGGTCACGTTCGGCGGCTGTCCGAATGGACGCGCGAGGCAGCGCAAGTACGGCGTAAAGCCCAACGAGCCGATCCCGTCCAACAAGAAGGCATGAATTTAGGCTTGATCGTCCACCAGCATGACCGTCCGTCAGAACATCCAACGCGAACTATTCCCTCTGTTCGGCGACGGTTTGCGCAGACGAACCATCGCCCCGGGCGACTGGCTTTCGATCGAACACGAGGGCAAGACCGTTGTCGGCATGATCTATCGGCGCAAGAAAAACGATTACTCCTTTGTGTATTGGGACAACCTCATCCTGCGGTTCGGCACGACGACGCGTGATCACATCGGCCCTTGGATCGAGGAATTAACCAGCCAGTTTCGAGGTCAAATCGCCGTAATGCCCAACTATGTTGAGAAATGCATTGCCGCTTGGGTCATGCAGCCTGAACCGCCGGCCAAAATAAAATCGGACTTCAGTAACTGGAAATCCAGGAAGTTTGAACCGCCTAAAGTGCAGAAACGCCTATTTCCGGAATAGATTCATGTACGAACACAAAAGCAAACCGCTGCTCTCGCGAAAAGCTTTTTACGCACGATTCGCCTGGAGCGTGGCAACCACGGCTGGGATTATCGTCTTCTCCTTGTTCATGGGTAGTGCAGGCTATCACTACCTTGGTGAACTTCCCTGGATCGATGCCCTGCTGAATGCCTCAATGATTCTTGCCGGCATGGGGCCAGTGGATCCAATCCGATCCACGGCAGCCAAGCTGTTCGCATCGTTTTACGCCTTGTATAGCGGCATCGCCTTTCTAACAATGGTCGCCATTCTCGTAGCTCCGCTGCTGCATCGCTTCCTGCATAAGTTCCACATGGAAATAGCGGAAGATGACCGGCGCAAATAGTTAATCGCACTCTATCACAGAAATACCAAACATGGCTAACAAAGGACGCTCAACCGTTCGCCAACCAGCCACCAAGTTCGCCAATCTGCGGAAAAAGATGGAGAAAAACAAAGTGGCCAAGGGTTTTCTTTCCAAGAAGAAAAAATAGCATTGTTGGTCACGTTCAATCTTGTTTCCCTGGTTTCAGTTTGGGAACATCAGACAATGCTACATGGCGTTCCGAAGCCGGGGCATCGGTACGAGATACGCTCGGAAGGACATCCATTGCGACTTTGTGGAGCTTCTAACGGTTGATTCGATTGGATGCCACGCCTAGAACGAATCGCCCGAGATCGGCAAGCCGTCGGATGAGGCGATCAACCGGTCCCAGACCGACATGCTCGGCCAAGGATAGTTCGACGTGATGGGACCGGTGATATTGATAAAGTCTCCAATGAACCGAACACTGCCGTCGGCCAGTGCGACATGAACGCCGCCCGCATGGCAACTGCGCGAAGCGCCTTGGCCGTTCTGGCTGCTCGAATAGCACGACATTCCCGCATCCAACAAGGCCTCCGCGCCGGGCGAAGTGTTGCGCAGATAATCACAGCCGATGATATCATCCGAGTAGTCGGCATGTGGGTTGGGGCCGTTGGCATCGCCGATCGAACCGAACGCAACAGCCGCACTCGACGAAGCGCCGCCCAAAGCCCAACAACCGCGCCGGTCCTGCTCGACCAACCCCACGCGCAACTCGGCCAATAGGATCGTGTTGCTCGTTCCGTCGCGGATGCCGTTGATGCCTACAGAGAGGTTGATGACGCTCATCACACCTCGCGTGCGACTGTCTTTCCAGCCGGAATCGCCGTTTGGCCCTCCTCCTCCGCCGTTGGCGCCATAGTTGCCCCGGGCCCAATTGTCGCCTTCCGTGCTGGAAGTACTTGCATAGGGTGTGCGCGAAGCCGAATCACTCGGACAATTCATCACACTCAACGGCACGCCGCGCCAAGTGCGGTTTTTGGCGTCGGAAATCGGCGCCGTCAGGTCAAAGGAATTGTAGAGCGACTGTTGTTCGAGAAAAGGCAAAATGGCGATGCACCAGTTGGAGCCCTGAAGTTGCGTGCTATAGGGATCTTGGCCCGCCCCGCATTGCGTGGCAGGCGGAAAGATTTCAGCTTGCGCATGGTAGCTATGCAACGCCAACGCCAATTGCTTGAGGTTGTTGCTGCATTGCATCCGCCGCGCCGCCTCGCGCGCCGCTTGAACCGCGGGCAACAGCAGTGAAATCAAAATGCCGATGATCGTAATCACGACCAAAAGCTCGACCAGCGTAAATCCCTGCCATCGCATCCAACGGCGATTGCCCTGTTTCTCTTTATTGAACATGACTACTTCCGCAAAGAGATAAATCGTTACTCAACACCCTGGAAAACAACAGGCGTATCGAACAAAACCAGCGCGGACGTGTTGTAACACATCGGTGTAAAACGCGCGTTGCTTACGTTTCCGCCGGGGAATTTCAGTTGCACTTCGACCGGCGCACCTTCGACCCAGGTCGGCGAGCCGGGCCTGCAAATGTCCATTTGCGGCCCATCCTCCATTTTCTATGAAATCACTGAGCCGTAATTCGTTAATCCATACTTCAGCATATTTAGGATTCCCGTCATCACCAGAAAGATTTCTTGTACGGATTGGATTACGAACTCCCACCATTATGACGCGCACATTGCTCAGGTTAGGATTTCCTGATACCGAAATCCTGGCATTTCCTGAGTTATATACAAATACATCCGACACTGAAAGCGATGATCCTGCTTCCTGTATTTTTCTGTTTCGTTCCTGTTTTGCAGCCTGAAGCACCGACAGATCAATGTTGACGCTGTTCTCTTCCGGCCATACAATTGCTCTCTGGCTGTCGTTATCGTTACTGTAGCGCCCCGGAGGAGTAAGTCTCAGCGGCACTTCATACTCATAGAAATTACCTTTGTAATCAGAACCGATCCTGATAAAAACAGTCAGCTCATTGTCCTGCAGAGGCTGGCCGATAATTGCTTCAGAGTGCACTTCCATCCTGAGTCTCCGGTATTGTCTTATATCAAGGTTAACATTTCTGTACGCAGCCCTGGCATCACCATCTTCCAGGTTCAGTACCCTGAGCACCATAGCCTGTTCGTTAAGTTGCCGTAACTGGGGATTCTGCGGATCGGTTATACGTGTGAATCCGGGAGGAAGCACGTAATTTACCGGTTCCTTTCCCGAGTTTTCCTCAATGCTTACAGAACTGATCTCA
>CAZNMP010000056.1:0-11035 GCA_964573875.1 uncultured Planctomycetaceae bacterium
CGCGGAAATCGTTCAGACCGGCCGGTCGCGCCCCACGACCTTGCGGCCGGCGCTCCTCGTGCGGCCGGGACTCAAGCCGGAGATGCTCGGCATCGATCCGTCCTCCGTCGAGGTCGTCGAACGCGATTTGCCGGCGCTAAGAGACTTGGTGTTGGTTGATTGTCCCGATCCCGACACGACGGAAGGGGCGAACGCTCCTTCGATCGAATGCGGCAGCAATTTGGCACGGTTGCGAACGATATTGCCCAAGTGCGATGTGCTGTTGGTGACAAGCACGCAACAAAAATATCGCAGCGCGCGCGTGGCCGACGAATTGATGGCGGCCGCGCCGGGCGCCCGATTAGTTTTTGTTCAGACACATGCGGACGAGGATGCCGATATTCGGGATGATTGGCGCAAGGTGTTGGAAACGGAGATCGGCGGCCATGAGGCCAAGGAAGCGGCCGGCGGTCGGACGCCTACGGTTCATGCAACAAATCTTTCCTCTTCCGGTACGCTGCCGCCAATCGTTGATCCCGCCCAGGCACGGATCTATTGGATCGACTCGCTGCGGGCATTGGCCGACCAGCAAAGCGGTTTGCAGCCGCGCGGCGAGTTTGCGGATCTTTGGGATTTGCTGACGCGGCAGATGGCCGGCGCGGCGGCCCAACGCATCCGCAGGGCGAATTTCCTCGATCTGGCCGCGGATACGTTGGATGCTTGCTCGGAAAGAGTTGACGAAGCAATGCCGAGCATTCGGGAGCTGCAAGATGCGATCGACCAGCAACGCTGCCTGTTGGCCGGGCAAATGGCCGGCGAAATGCGGTCGGAATTGTTGGCCAATCGGCGTTCCTGGGAAAACCGCTTGCTTGCCCAAAGTGCTTCGCGCTGGGGGCTGAGTCCATTTTCACTTGTCTTGCGATTGTATCAAGGAATCGGAGGCCTGCTGTCGGGCGCTTTGCTCTATCGGGCTCGCACGCCGGCTCAAATCGCTTTATGGGGCGCTTTGGAAGGCACGCGTTTATGGCGCAACCGCCGGCAATCGCATCAGGCCGACCAAAGCATCCATCGCGCCGTTTTTGATCCGGCCGAATTGCGCAAGGCGGCGATTATCGTCGAGGGCTACGCGGTCGAAGCGCGTTTGGATCGTGCCGGAGCCCGAACCGAAACGATTCTGGCCGAGGCCGAAACGGCGGCCGGGAACTTTGTCGCCCGCGTCGCCTCGGAATTGGATTCCTTGACCGTTCGGCTTGCCAAGCGTCATACGGGGTGGTTCACTCGGTTTTTTTACGAAATTATGATGGCCGCGATGCTCGGCGTTTTGCTTTACCGGCTAGGTAAAAACTTTTTTTACGATTCTTGGGTGGCCGACGTTCCGCAGCCGGTCTTTGGGGCGGAGTTTTACCTTTCAGCGATTTTCTGGTTGGCGCTTTGGTGCATGATTTTGCTGGGCATGTTTTGCCGCCGCTTGCGGCGCGGGTTGTACGGCGAGGTCGACCGATTAGTCGCCAGTTGGCAGGAACCAGGAATGGCCAGCGGCCTGTTTGCACGGATCGAAAACGACGGTCGGCGTGTTGTCGAGTTCCGCCAGGAGTTGGAGGTCATCCGGCGGGATGTGGACACTTTGCAACGACAAGTGGCCGGCGGCTAAGACGGATCGGTATTCGGCGCCGCGGCGTCAGGCGGGGGCTGTGTCGTAAGCGGCGCAGCCGGTGGGATCTTTCCTGCCGCGTTGATCGCGGAATTTCGGAGCAGCAACCGCTGGGCAATCGTCGTCAGCAAGACATCCCGATCAATGGGCTTGCTCAAATGCAAATCGCATCCGGCCGTCAAGGATTTTTTGATGTCCTGGGGCATGGCGTGGGCCGTCAGTGCGATGATCGGGCCTTCGTAACCTTCTTCGCGCAAGCGGCGCGTGGCTTCGTAGCCATCCATGACCGGCATCTGAACGTCCATCAGCACTAGATCGAAGGGGTGGCGCGTTTTCTTCTCGTTCGGGGGCGCATCCGCCGTATCTTGTTCGGCCAATACCAGGTCTACGGCTTCCTGGCCGTTTTGCGCCACGACCACTTCAGCGCCTGCTTTTCGGAGCACGAACGAGATGAGCCGTTGATTGTCGGGGCCGTCTTCGGCCAGGAGGATGCGACCTTGCAACTTGATCTTCGATGGAGTCGTTGTGGCTGCCGCCTGGTTGCGCACCGCGGATAATTTGTCGAAAAATCGAATGGCTTGCAACGATCCAACCCCGACGGTGAACCGGAAGGTGCTGCCCTTTCCGGGGACGCTGTTGACCGTGATATCGCCGCCGAGCATGATGGCGAGTCGTTTGCTGATGGTAAGCCCCAGGCCGGTTCCGCCGAATTTGCGCGTCGTGGAGCTGTCGGCTTGCGCGAATGGTTGGAACAAACGGTTGACCTGCTCGGGAGACATACCGATGCCGGTGTCGCTCACATCGACTTGCAGCTTGGATTCCTCAAGAGGTTCCTTGAGGAGCCGAACGGTGACGCGCACGTCGCCAGTTTCGGTGAATTTGATTGCGTTGCCGATCAGGTTGATCAGGATTTGTCGCAGTCGGACGGGGTCGGAGATGATGATTTCGGGCAAGGGGCCTTCGTTGTCAATCCGCAACCGCAATCCTTTCGCTTCGGCCGAGACGCTCATCAGCGAATTCACTTCGGCGAAGATGCGGGCTGTCGAGCAGGCGATGTGTTCGACGTCGAGCCGCCCGGCCTCGATTTTGGAGAGATCCAAGATATCGTTGATAATGGCCAGCAGATATTCGCCGTTGCGTTTGATTGTGGCCACCGATTGACGGTCCTCGGCGTTCGGAAGGCTTTCGACCAGCAGATCGGCGTAGCCGAGGATGGCGGTCAAGGGCGTGCGGATTTCGTGGCTCATATTGGCCAGGAACTCGCTTTTCGCCCGAGTCGCGGTATGCGCGGCCGCAGAGCATTGTTCAAGATTTTTGTTGGCAAACTCCAACGCCTGGGCATATTCCTTCAGCGCTTGCTCGATCTTCTTACGTTCGGTGATTTCTTCGACCAATTCGATGAAGCCGGTGGGCTCGCCGCCGTCGTCGAACACGGGATACGCATGGACGCGGGCATCGAGCCGCGTGCCGTCGTCGCGCATGCCGACGGTTTCAACCTCGCTCGGACGGCCGGAAGTCATGGCCTTTGCTCCGGGACAGTGGAGGCAAGGCGATTCGCGTTTCTCGAATTCCCGGTAACATTTTTTCCCGACCAACTCCTCTTGGGTTTTATGGAACATACGGCATTGGCACGAATTGACGGCGAGGATGGAATAATCGCGGCCGACCAACGTAATGCCCATATCGATGTTTTCGACCAGCGAGCGATAGCATTCCTCGCTGCGCTGATGCTGTTCGGCGCGTTCGCTTAAGAGGCGTTCGCCTTGTTGCACTTTTTGTATGTAGGCATAAAAAATGAACACCGCATAGGCGCACAATGCCAGCCCCACCAGAAATATCGCTTCGTGGAACCACGTTTGCCGCTTTGAAATGAATACGGGGCTCGGGGTAAACACCAACTGCCAATGCTCCGTCGCCACTTCGATATCTTGCGTGTAGGAAAGCGAGGCAGCTCCCGGCGGTTCATTGTCGAGAGTTTCGGGAAAGTAACTTTTATCGTGCGGGGGAATCGAGAGAAAAAAACGCCGGCCCGCGGAGCTGGTCATGTCGAATATCCGAATGTCGATATCGTCGTAGGGCTGGAATGCCAAGGCGTCCTTCACGACGTCGGCCATGCGGAATTCGCCAAGGACGATGCCCTGGAAATTCTCGCGGCGCTGCTCCACGGTATCGATCGGAGCATCGGCCTTGTAAACCGGCTTGAAAATGAGAACCCCCAGTTTTTCGTTGGGCTTATGGGGCATGGGCACCCGCGCCAACGAAGCAGTCCTTGCCGTATCGCAGGCTTTCTCAATGGCTTTCCTTTGTCGAGGGTCCGATAAAAGATCGAACCCGGCAATTGCTTCATTGCCTTGCCGAGGTTCGATGTAATAGATGGGGAGATACTCGTTGCGATCACCGATTCGGATGAATTTGCCGGCATTGGTTTTTTCGGTGATTTGGAAATTCGGCAGGCCCTCGCGACGCGCCGTGTCCTCGACGGCGGTCCGTTGCGCACGGGAAACCCGAGGCGCCCATCCCAGGGCTTGAATGCCTGCTCCGCGCGGCGCCAGGGATTCGACAAGTTTGCGAAATTCGGAACGGCTCACCTCCTCGTCGGTCTCGAAAAAGGTGAGAAGCGATCGCATGATATAACGGTTTTCGTCAACCGCCGTCGTTACGGCCGAGGCGCGTGCTTGGGCGGCAATGAGAAAATCGGATTGGATATGCCGCCATTCCCAATTGCGCATTACGAGCGGCACGATGATTGTCAGGGCCAGGCCGCCCATCGCCATCAAGCATAGCGGCAGATAACGACGCCATACGCTTGCGGGTTTGAGTTGCGTGTCGCTCGACGGTTCCCTGTTCATGGCTGCCCTTTAATCGGAGCGGATTAGGAGAACCCCCTGCCGATCTACAACGATTCTCAATGGGGAAGGGTGGGATGAGCTTCGGATAAAGCGAAGCTACTCCATCAAAATACTACTTTAGACATGCCCCCCTTCGCAAAAACCGAACGGCATCCACGTGGAAATTACGGCCCGGCAAAAAACGAAGCACCGGTATGGCAGGGATTCTGCGGGTTGTGCCGATTGGCATGAGGCCGGCGAGGGGGAGCGGAGAACGTCGCGGCCATGCAGCAACAGAAACACGACAAAGCTGCAGGGCCTTTCGCGATCTGAAAACATGACCGGCGTGTTTCGGCAAGCTCCAGTTTTTACACCACAAAGACTAATCGAGCCATTCCTTGGCTTTCAACCGCGCGGGCGTATAGTGCTCGGTGACGTAGCTGATGTCTTTGCTGATCAAGGCTTCGACTTCCAGCTTGAAGCCGTTGTCGAGCAGCCGCTTGATTTCTTTTTGCCACGCCGGCTTGTGGGCGAACCACGGATAGTTCATGATTTGCTTCGCGCGCTTCCGGTCGGTGTCGTTCAGCATGATCTTTACGCTGTCGGAAAGCTTGCATTCCTCGAAATCCTTGGAACGCAGGCCGAGGAACTTGGCGTCGGGAATGGCCATGCGCTGCGATTCGTAGGCCAAGTTGATCGAGCCCTGTTTGATGACGCTGTAGATGTAGTATCCCCACGGATCGTTATCCAAGAGGCAATAGACGGGCAATTTCAATTCGTTGTGCAACCGGTGCAGAAGGCGGCGCACGCCGCGCGGCGGTTGGCCGCCGCCGTGCGTTAGAATGCACTTGTGCTTGCGCCAGAATTTGTCCTCGTTGAAGCGTTGCCAGACCGTATCTTTTTCGACATGGAGGATAAACTCGGCCGAGCTGCGTTTGAACTCGATGACGTCGGGTTCGACGATCGACGGGATGCCGTATCCGCCGGAGCCCATGCGTGAGCAATCGATTTCGTCGCCGCGGTCGCGCAAGACGATATCGCCGACCATGTCGCCTTTCTTTTGGGCGTACAGGTGCAACTCCTCGCGGAGGCTGTTCAACAGCACTTCGCAATCCTCGATCACCGGATCGCATTCGCCCTGGTCGGCGAAGGTTTCTTCCTTGGTGCCTTCGATCGTGTGTTTCAACAGATAGTAGAGACCGCGGATGCTGGTGGTCTTTCCCTGTTCGATCAGTTGCGTGGCACCGCTGGCCACGAGCATGGTCTGCATGTAGGTTTTGGCCTGCGACAGATTGAACAGATGCCGGCGGTTGGTCGCCCGGCCCATTTCGATGAACCGGCGCGTCTTGTTGTATTTGACGTTCGAGAGCGAACGGGTCGGCACATCGACATGCGGGTCTCGCCGTTTGTTGGCATGTTCGACCACGCCGTCGGCCAGTTCGTTGAGACGTTTGATGGTTTTAGCGTCGCGAGTATTCAGTTTGGTTGCCATAATTCAAAATTAAAATAGTTCTTCTGCTGGAACATCAGGCGTCAAATTCCGACACCGATTGTTGGACTAAACACGGACGATTGCTTTTCTCCTGCGCGATTTCAAGGAGTCTATCACGGAGACAAAGCGACTCGATTCGCTTGCGAGACTCCCACCATTGCCGGTCATCTTTTGTGCTGTCATTCTCAATGGCATCATCTTCTCTCTACCCGACCGTGCGCATTCCCGATCGATAACATCCAATTCTTCCAAACCCAACAACGACGTATCTTCACATATCTGATCGTGCAGCGATGCCTCACATAAATCCAGATAATTGCAGAGGCTGATTTTCTGATGACGCATCAACAATAAAGTCATAAATTGAACTTTCCATTTTCACTTGGCATGAAAGCCAATTTGGCGTCGCGACGGTGACGGCGGCGCCTCTAGCAAACGCCGGATAGCGGCTACGAGGGATTGGATAGTTCTATCGTGAGAATCCACCTTCTTCTCCAACTCGGTAAATTTACTGGCCAATTCCTTGTGCGTCGAAAGTAAATCTCGCAACTTAACGAAAGCTCGTATCACATAAACGCTTACCTCTGTTGCACGGGGGGTATTCAAGATGCTGGCGGCCATCAGTGCTCCATGTTCCGTAAACGCATAGGGCGCATAGCGGCGACCGCCATGCGACGCGGCACTTGAGGTCACAGTTTGTGACCTCAAGTTGGCAGTGATAAATTGCGACGGCATGGCCTTGGCCTCTTCAGAAGTAAGCTGGAACATGAAATCCGTCGGGAAGCGATTCAAATTGCGTTTTACAGCCTGATTAAAGGCCTTTGTCGTGGTGCCGTAAAGATCCGCCAAATCTGCATCGAGAATGACCCGCTGGCCGCGGACAGAAAGAATCCTCGGCTCAATTTGCTCGACCAAAATGACACTCTTTTCGTTTTTCATCTGTTTATTATTCTTGTTCCTCTGCGGTTTCAACCGTTTCCGCTTCTTCCTGCGACACGATAATCACGTTGTCGCCGTAGTCTTCCTCCTCGATCGGTTTGCCGCGGTCGTCGAGTTCTATGTCGGCCTCAGCGGTGCGTTTTTTGGCGACATCGAGGAGTTGTTGATAGAGCTTGTCGCGGTCGGCGCTGTTAATGCGACTGACGGCCGTTGCCACTTCGCCCACGTAACGCAGGAACAAGTTGCGCCGCTCGCCTTCATGGCGGACACGCAGCCGGCGGCGTAAAAACATGCCTAACTTGCGGCCGACGGCTTGCAGGGCGAGTCGCAATTCCTTCTGAATTTCAGGATACGAAGCAATGGCCTCTTTCGATTCGTTGGTGAACGGCACCCAGACGCTGGCCATGTGGACCATGACGGTGATCGGTCCGCTGGGCAGGCCGCCGCGCGACTGGTTCAGGCCATAGGCCCTCCAGTTGGTCGACATGACGGTTTGCGTCACGGCGCAAGCCCCGGCCTGGAATTGCAGCGGCACACGGTTAGCGTAGCGCAGCACGTTCATCGACTGCCCTTCGCTGATGTTGATGCTTTGCAACGCGGTATGAAGCTGGTCGATGTCGGCCGACTTTAGCCGGCCGGGCGAGACTCGCGTGCCGACGTTGGCGGCCGTGAGAATTTTGTCCGACGCTTCGGTTCCCAATCCCTGGAACGTCGTGATGAGGAATTGCCGCAGGGTTCGGGCGTCACTTTCTTCGAGGAGTTCCGCCAGCCCTTCACGCGTCACTTTGGCCACGGGCGAGGCGCCGCCCCAGGCGAGTCCGACTTCGATTTGGAACGGATTGCCGCGATACACGGCCGGCGGCCGCGTAGCGGCGGCGTAAAACTCGCCGGGCACCACCTGGCGCAATCCCTTCAAAATCAACTCCTCGCCGATCGGCACGATGCAATCGGTCGCCGGAGCGGGAATTTTCGTTTGCTGGATTGTTTGGTAAAGCTGGTCGGCTTCGTGACGACCGATTTTTTTCGGATTGGCGCGGGTCGATACCTTGATCGAGGTACAGAGCTTCTTCGCGATGCTGGGACTGACACGCGAAAACGAATGCGCTAAAAACTGCGCAATCGTTGGCGCTTTGGTTTCGTGCAACATCGAAACCAACCGTCCCAACTCGACGCCGTAGGGATGCGGCTTGATCTCCTTGGGCTCGGGCGGAAGATGCTCGGCCACGCGGGCGTAATCGCGCTGATTATCGTCGGGATCGCTGTAATGAATGGCGACATGCGGGTTGGCAATGGCCGTTTGTTCGAGATACTCATCAACGCTGCCGCGGCCGCGTTGGTATTTGGCCTCGAGTTCGATGGTGACGCGCGTGCCGTGGTCCTGGTCGATCCATTCGATGCCGTGCTTTTCGATGAGTTTATCGCCCAATCCGTTCGGCGGGATCTCGACGCCCTCGCCTTTGCCGTTCACGATTTCAGGCTGGTTGCGTTTGGTGTCGATCTGGATTTCGTAGTAATGGGCCGGTTCGCGGCGTGAAACCTTCGACATGATCTTGGTCGGCTTGCCGGTGGTCAACAGACCGTGCATGCCGGCGGCGCTGATGCCGATGCCCTGCTGGCCGCGGCTCATGCGCATGCGGTGGAACTTGGAGCCGTAGAGCAGCTTGCCGAAGATAAGGGGGATTTGTTTTTTAAGGATGCCGGGCCCGTTGTCTTGGACGCCGACCTTGTAGCGATCGGTGCCGACGCGCTGGATGTGGACCCAGATTTCGGGCAGAATACCGGCCTCTTCGCAGGCATCCAAGGCATTGTCGACCGCCTCTTTGACGGTGGTGAGTAAGGCCTTGCGCGGGTTGTCGAAACCGAGCAGGTGGCGGTTTTTGGCAAAAAATTCGCTGACCGAAATATCACGCTGGCTGGCGGCCATCGACGCGGCCGTGGCACGGCGGGAACGGCGTGCCGGCGCGGCACCGTCACCATTGGCACTAGGAACGACAGCGGACTCCTCTTTAGGGGTAGAACTCGCGCTCACGGAAAGCTCCTCTAGCGGTCTAAGCAACGCAATGCGTTGGTTTTTTGGTCGTTTTTTGAGAAATTCGTCCTTCCCTGGGAAGCGAAGAATCCGTTTTTCCGGTAATGACAAGATTCTTTGCTCCATGCAGAATGGCCGTTGGCCAAGCCATCCAAGGATGTACGTTTTTTTCTGAGAAATCTATCGGATTGTAACGATTTTGCCTGATTATAACGGTTTTTCCATTTGTCTCCCACCCGTTTTTAATTGAATTCTCGGCATTTTGCGAGCCTTTCTCCCATGCGGCACACAAAGATTCACCCCTAAGACCGTCACCTGCCGAGATTGGTACTGAGCAGTTTTTTCCGCGACTGTTAAGCGATAAGGATCCAGAAATGAACCGCATATTTTCCCGCAAAAAAATGATTGCATTGGTCGGCGCGGCGACGTTGGCAACCGTGTGGGGGTTGACGTTTGCCGCCCCGAATCAGGCAAGTGCTGAATTGGTTCGCCACAGCACGTCGGGCGATTTGTTCTACAACCAGTATGTGCCGCCAGGGGGTTGTAGTTCGACAGGCGCCCAGTTGTATCCTTGCCCTCGCCCCACGCCGGCGATGGTCGGACACACCTACATCACCTATCAGCCGTTGATGCCGCAGGAGTTCCTCTACAAGCATCATCGCCGTTATATCACGAAACATGAAGACGCTCCGCCCACTCGGACGTCGGTGCATTGGAGATAACTATCATGAAACATATTCTGATCCTTACGACGGCGTCTGTGTTGGCGATTGCCTGGGGATGGGCCGGTTCCGCAATGGCGGGACATGGCTCGATCAAGGGCTGGGTCGCCCATCGTCAAGCGCAAACGTACTCCTGGCACGGCGGCTATTATGACGCAGCCTGGGGAATGCCGGTTGCCGTGGTTGTGCCTCCGACGGCGGAAAGCCAAGCCCATTTGGGCTGGGGCGTCGGCGCTACCCGCGTTACGCCCATCCAGCATCAATTCGAGCGAAACTATCCGGGACCAAGTTCCTACGATCGTTCGATGTACCGAGCCACGCCGGCTTGGCCGTCGAGCACCGATCAGTTTGGCGACTATTATATTCGCGGTCCTTGGTAAACAAGTTTTTTAATCTCAGGTAATCCGTTGATTATGCGACGGAAGCCATAGCGTTTCTCCTTTGCCAATCAGGGCGGCCCGAGCAAGTCGAGCCGCCCTGTTTTATTTCTTGCAAACCACCCTGGCGGGTGGGTGTCAGTCGGAATACTCTCCTCCAAAAAACGCAACCTACAATTTCCTGAGGGTTTTTCTTGGGATACATGGATTGGGATATGTACTGCCGGCTTTGCCAGTACTTGTTTTGCGCGGTATCCCAAGCCCTAAGCAAGGTCGCAGTCAAGCGGTTTCAGCACTCGGGCAGGAAGAGTTTTATTGCGTCCGTTATTGCCATCGAGCCTTTTCACGGCCAACCAGCTAACGAACTCGGCTGGAAGGACTGTGTTCGCGGTTGAAAAGGATCCTTGGCGGTTTCGGCATAGGTACGAAAGGTATTGCTATGTACAAATCAGCACCCCTTACCAGCGTTCTCATTGCCGTGGGGATTCTCACGGCGACGGTTCAGGCAGCCTCCTCTCAAGCGGAGGACGAAAAAGCGATTCGACTTGTCGTCGATTCTTTCACAAAAGCTTATAACGCGGGCGATGCGAAGGCCTTGGCCTCTCTTTTCCTGACCGATGGCGAAATCGTCAGCGAGTCGGGCGAAAGTTTCCAAGGCCAAGCAGCCATCGAGCGCACATTTGCGGCGATTTTCAAAAAGAATCCGAAATCGAAGATTGAAATCAAGATCAAGTCGATTCGTTTCCTTGGTCCCACGACGGCAATCGAAGACGGATCGACGACGATTACCCATGCTTCGGGAATCGAGGAACGAAATCGTTACACCGTTGTCCATGTGAAGCAGGACGGCCGATGGCGGATGGCCAGCGCCCGCGATTTGCCCGATGAAAACGCGGCGGAGAACGAACTCAAGGAGCTGGAATGGTTGATCGGATCTTGGGTAGATGAAAGCCACTCGGCCATGACGGTGACCACGTATCGTTGGGGCGAAAAACGACGAAGTATCCTTTGTGATTTT
>CAZNMP010000057.1:0-10989 GCA_964573875.1 uncultured Planctomycetaceae bacterium
AAACCGTGACTTTGAATGGTCCGGCCGGCGTTTACACCTTCGCGGCTGAACTTGAACGCGGCGGCGTGGCACGCGGCGAACGTGTCGAGTTTTATCTGTCCAAGGCCGAAGAACTGCCGCGTTTGAACGATACGGTTGCCGTGCTCGGCATCGCCGAAGATGCTCGAAAATGGTTGAAGGATCACGGCGTTTCCACGGTCGATTTCAACGATGCCGCTGCAAAGTCGTGCCGCGTCGTTGTGGTAGGCGATGGTCCCAATGCCCAGCAAGCACCGGCGACATGGCGAGAACTTGTTCGCCGGATGGCCACGGGCGATGCCGTGATTTTCCTCAAGCCCACGACATTCGCTGAAGGTCAAAACACGACGCGATGGCTGCCTTTGAAAAACAAGGGCATCTGCCGCGGCAAGAACAACTGGGTGTATCACTGCGAGGATGTGGCAAAACAGCATCCGGTGTTCGACAGATTGCCCGCCGGCGGAATGTTGAACTGGTACTATTATCTCCAGGTCGCGCCCAACATGCTCTTCGAGGGCCAAGACGTGCCGGAAGAGGCCGTGGCGGCTGCATTCGGACCCGGCGACAATGTGGGCAATGGCTACAACTCAGGATTGCTCGTTGGATCCTATCGTTTCGGTGCAGGACGGTTTTACTTGAATACGTTGCGTATTCTCGAAAACCTGAATGCGAATCCTGCCGCAGACCGGCTGCTGCTGAACATGATCCGCACGGCCGCTGAGATCGGCAAGACGCCGAAAGCCGAACTTCCGCCCGACTTCGAGGCTAAGCTCAAGGAGATCGGGTACTAACGGCCAATAATTCGTAGTATAGGGCTTGCCCACACAGGCCCTGCTCTACATCCGTAAGAAATTTCCATAACACACTTTCAGATCAGGAACATAACATGACCATCAAAAGCTTTACGATCTTTGGTTTTCTATTGGTGTTGGCCGTCGGCACAACGATGGCGGCGGAGAATCCGGCGATCCCAACCGACGCACCACAAGATGCCGTGATGGCTGGCGGGGCCGAAGTGCAAGCGGCCGCGGATTGGCTATCCGCCGCGATGCTCGGCAAACCATCGGATACCGCACAGAAATATTTCCTCGATACCGCCGTGCCTTTTTCTTTCCGCTTGGGCGGCGCCGACTCCAAGACGTTTCTGAAATCCTGGAAGCAAGAGAGTTCGACGAAAGACGCCGCCGACCGCGTCGTGCATCAAATCTCTTGGACCGATCCGGCCACGGGTCTGCGTGTGACGGCCGAAGCGACGACATTCAAGCGATATCCGGCCGTCGATTGGGTTCTTTACTTTGAAAACCAAGGGCAAAAGGATACGCCGATTCTCGAAGACATTCGCGCTTTGGATACAATCGTGAAAACGGCCGATCCCAAGCAGCCGGCCGTCTTGCATCGTTTGAACGGCGACAATTGCAACGATCAATCGTTCCTGCCGACCGAGACTCCCCTGCCGGCAGGCCAAGGCATCGGCATGGCACCCTGCGGCGGCCGGCCCTCGAATGCCACGGCTTTTCCGTTCTTCAATTTCGAGTTTGCCGGACAAGGCGTATTGACGGCGATCGGATGGTCGGGCCAATGGTCCGCGCAACTCGATCGCACGGCGGAAGGTCCAACCCGGCTGCGTGCCGGCATGGAGAAAACGCATCTGCTGCTTCATCCCGGCGAAAAGATCCGAAGCCCGCGCATTTTGCTGATGCCCTGGCAAGGCAACCGGTTGGCGGCCCACCAGCGATTCCGCCGGCTGTTGATGTTCAGCTATGCCCCGCGTCCGACAGGCGTTCGTCCCTTGCAACTTCCGTTTGCTTCGCAATGTTTCGACCGCTATAACAGCCGGCCGGGCTGGGCCACCGAGGCAGGCCAAATTGCCGCCGCCAAGCTTTCGGCAAAATATGGCGCCGATCATTTCTGGTTCGACGCCGGCTGGTTCCCTGGCAACTTCCCGAACGGCGTCGGCAACTGGTTCTGCAAGCCCCAGGAGTTTCCTCGCGGTCTGAAACCCGTCAGCGACGTTTGCCATCAAGAAGGCATGAAGTACATCGTGTGGTTCGAGCCCGAGCGCGTTGCCAAGGATACGCAAATCGCACGCGAGCATCCCGAATTCGTCATCGGCGGTAAGGAAGGAGGGCTTTACAACCTTGGCAATCCGGCCGCGCGGCGATGGCTGACCGATCTGCTCTCGCAACGCATCACCGAGTTCGGCATGGATGTCTTTCGCAACGATTTCAACATCGACCCGCTCGATTTCTGGCGTCGGAACGACACGCCCGACCGCCAGGGCATCAGTGAAATCCGTTATGTGGAAGGCCACTACGCCATGTGGGACGAATTGATCGCCAAGCATCTCGGCCTGTGGATCGACAATTGCGCGAGCGGCGGCCGACGCATCGATCTGGAAAGCATCCGGCGTTCGGTGCCCTTGTGGCGCAGCGACACCAGTTGCTGGGGCGGTCATCCCGAGTGGGATCAGCGGCAATCACAAGGTTTGAGCCTTTACATTCCGCTGTTCACGGCTTGCGATTGGGCAACAGACGCCTATACGACCCGCAGCACAGCCGCCGGCGGCATGATCTGTCAGTTTGATTATCTGAACGAACAGTTCTCCGTCGAACAAGCCAAGCGAGCCTTGGCCGAAGTGAAAGAGAATCAGGCGTTCTGGTACGGCGACTATTATCCGCTCATAAATGTTTCGCTGGGCAATGAAGTTTGGGCCGCTTGGCAACTTCATCGCGCCGATCTGAACGCCGGCATTGTGTTGGCGTTCCGGCGCGGCGATTCACCCTATCCGGCAATCACCGTGAAACTCGGCGGCATTGATGCGGCGAAAGACTATGCCGTGGAATTTATCGATGAATCGTACCAGAAGGTTGAAAAAACCATCCCCGGCCGTGAGCTGGCCTCGGAATTAGAACTGCGGCTGCCCAAGAAACAGAGCAGCCTGTTGGTGCGGTATAAACCGGCAGCGCAGAAATAAATCTTTTGTACGGAAAAGCCAATAACCATCAATTCCTGTCATTCCGAGCGTAGCGAAGAATCCCTGCTTTTGCAGAAGATCCTTCACTGCGTTCAGGATGACAGGAATTTTTTCAATACCGCACCAATGACGGTTTATTTCTTCGCAAGATACTTCTTGCGGCCCGCGACCATGTAATCCCAAACGGCTTTGCGGAACAGGGCCACGCGTTGTTTTTCAATCGCAGTAATGTTCGCCTGCTCGGCCTCGGCCATCAACTTGCCAAGCTCCGCCATCCGGGCTTCGGTGCCAAGATACTTCCAGGCGATTTCCTCGTTCTGGTGATATTGCTTCTGCAAGTTTTTCCGAACTTCTTCTGGATAGTTGTTCGGATCCGAATAGATCTGCTCAACCTGGAGATAAAACTTTTTCAGCGAAGCGCCGGCCGCGCCATAGTAGCGGGCGAAGAACTCATCGAGCACGGAATCCATATTGAGCGAAGGATCATCCAACAATTTCATCGTTACATAGATGTCCACCTGCTCGCCCATGTTGTTGAAGAACGCCCCGCAAATACCGTCGCGAGCAAACCGCTTGAATTGTGCATCCAGACTATGCGCGCTGAAGCCTGGGAAACAATGGTAGTTCCCGCCCTCGCAAAAAAGCTCGGGGAAACAGTAGTAGAGCCATAGATACATCCGCCGGCCATTCCTATGGCTTACCCAATCGTTGTAAAAGTTCAAGTCGTTCGCCATCATGCCGGGCGCCCACTGATGCCTTGCATGGAGACACAACTGCACGGAAAGGTTCGGCTCAAGCTGAACTTTTTGCGGGTAATAGGCATATTCAAAATAGGCCAAGGTGGCCAGGGTTTTATTGGGATGCGTCTTGGCTACTTCACGCGCCACCTTGTTGGCGAACGTGAAGAAGTAATCGCTGGCCACGCCGTTGCTGAACTCCTGTTGTGTGCGGTCGCGGGTTAATTGTGCTTGGCACGTAGGACACTTGCACCAGCTATTATTATCCATCGGAACCAAGCCGAAGTATTCTCCCTGGGCCGCCGCGCCCGACTGGGCTTGCTTGCCATCGAAGAAATCCCGTGCATCCTTTACGACCTGGTCGATGAATCCTTGGTTCGAGAAACACATTTGCGGCGGTTGCCCGCCCATGTTCTTCAACTCAGCCTCGGTGTAGCCCTGGGCAAACCAATCGGGATGCGCCGCGACGAAACGCTCGGGACACTGCGGATTCTTTTTCCAAAAGCGATCGTAATAGCCGTAGAACGAGTGGTTGCAAGCATAGGGCTCGCCACCCATGCGTTGCCGAGCGTAAAACAAATTGATCTCGTCGCCACTTGCATGATTCCACTGATTCGTGAGTATCTCCATCGGCCCATAAGGTTGACGACAGCCGAAGGCCGGCCGGCGTTGGATATCTTTGGCTGTAACTGCCAATGTAGCGGTCTTGGGAAGAACCATCTCCAATTCGCCCGGACCGTACCAACGCACGTCGCAAAAGCGTTCGAGAAAATCGTGGACGGCATACGAAGTGGCTTGTTTTTCAAAAATCGAGGGTGTGGATGGTCGATTGCTCTTGGTCCGCTTAGGCGAATCCTTGCCTAGAAGCACGAGAGCATCGCCGACGAAACGGATGAGATACTCTTGATCCTTAAGATCATCCGTCTTTACGCCGAGTTGAGTCACGGCCCCACTGGGGCCAAGCAGAATCCGAACGCCTTCCACCTTGTCGGCGTCGGTCTTGATGGGCAGCTTTGCACCGGTGATTTTTTGAACGTGGTATTGCAGTTCATAAGCAGAAAACGCAGCCACATCCGTAGGATCGGCCGCTGTGATGATCGTGGCGGCCGGTTTACCGTCGCGTGCCAGCACGAAATCGCCGGCCTGGGCCGGGATAATCAAGCTGCCGACAAAAGCAAGCACCATAACTGCGAACACAATGCAAGACGCACCTTTTCGGCATAACATGGACTTACCTCCTGGCGTGAAGCAAATGGGCGGGAAAACACTCGGACAAAGGTAGGAATGCCCTTGATGGTATCACTAAACCAACGGGTGGTCAACCATTACCAGTCCCGGCCCCCCCAAGCATCACCTTAGCCCAAAGGGACGCCAACTGCCAGGCAGAGGTGCTTCAAACTCCAAACGAACGTCGGTTGTCGGATGCGAAACGACCAAGCGCCGCGAATGCAAGGCAATGCCCGCTGAAAACTGCACGCGATTGCCGTACTTCCGATCGCCGACGATCGGATATCCCGCGTGGGAAAGCTGCACGCGAATTTGATGCTTCCGGCCCGTCTCTAATTGCACTTCCAGCAAAGAAAAGTTTTTGACCGTCTTCAGTAAACGATAACCAAGGCGTGCCTCTTGAGCGCCGGGCATCGTCGGCCCGACAATGTTCACACGCCGATGGTGATCGTCGTGCCGCAGCCAATCGGTGAGTTGGCCTTCCCGCGGATCCAAAACGCCTTCGATCAGGGCCCAATAGATCTTCTCGACCGAATGGGTGCGGAACTGTTCCGTTAATCGTGCGGCAGCCTTTGAGGTTCGCGCCAGCAGCACAACGCCCGTAACGGGCGCATCCAACCGGCTAACGACGCCCAGATACACATTGCCCGGCTTCTGATAACGTTCTTTCACGTATTCCTTGGCCAAGGTCAACAGCGTCGGCTGCCCGGCGGGCGTACCCATCGTGGGCAATCCGGCCGGCTTGTCCACCACCAACAGATGATTGTCTTCGTAAAGAACGTTGAAAGGGGGATTCATGGGATGCGGAAAATGGAATAAATTAAACAAATCAAACTGTAATGTACCAAACCCCGTTTCCTCCGGCGAGTTGCATGACCAAGCATTCCGCGAAATTGATTTTAGCAAGCCGTTCTCCACGCCGTCGCGAGCTATTGACCGATGCAGGCTATGCTTTCGAGGTTTTTCCGCCTTCCGACACGGCGGAATCGGGCACTTGCGACCGCGAATCGCCGGAAGAGCTTGTCACACGCCTTGCCTATCAAAAGGCGGCCGATGTAGCTCATCGCCTTGACCAGGGCCTGATCCTCGGTTGTGATACGGTCGTCGAATGTCGCGGCCAAATTCTCGGCAAACCCGAAGATCGTCCACACGCCCGGGCAATGTTGGAATCGCTCAGCGGCCAAGAACACCGGGTCTACAGCGGGCTATGCCTGTGGCTGTTGCCCGATCACACACACCAAGTTCGCACGGCGGTGACGCTCCTTCGGATGGACGACCTTTCTCCCCAGCAGCTCGATGATTATCTGGCCGGCGGTCAATGGGAAGGCAAAGCCGGGGCATTCGGCTATCAGGACGGGCTCGACTGGGTCCACATCGTCGAGGGCAGCCCCTCGAACGTGGTCGGGCTGCCGATGGAACTATTGGCGGAAATGCTACACGAAATCTATTGATGCTCAGGTGAATAATGTCGGGTAGTGCTGGACCCAAAACTCCTGTTTACCGGGCTTCCCGTTGGTCGCCCTTGGCTCATTAGCTACCTAGAGATCAATAATAAATACGAAAAGGCGGCCTAACAGTGTTGCCAGGCCGCCTCTCCGATAGTTTGCATGGTCTGTTATTTACTTAGCCATGTCCTTGGCGCCGCGGAGCGCGCGAACCTTGATCTTGCAGTAGGCCGGCTTCGCGGGACGGTCTTGCAGTTCGCCGGTGAAGGGGTTCTTAACGCCCTTCTGAGCCGGACGAGCCGGAACCTTCTTTTTCTCGAACTTAACCAGACCGGGAAGCGTGAAGACGCCGGCGCCACGGGAGCTCAGGCTCTTACGGATCTCTTCCGTCAGGGCATCCAAAACCGCCGAAACCTGTTTCTTGGTCAGGTCGGTGGCATTGGCAATGCTCTGCAGAATTTCGGTCTTCGTCGGTGCTTTCTTGGCTGCTTTGGCTGCTTTGGCCATAATCAATTACCCTCCATGCGAGGTCCTAGGGGTGGAAAGTTTGTCCGTCCGTTAAAGTGGACGTGATGATTAAAGTCTCTTCATCGAAAAAAGCAACCCGAAAAACGCGAAAAAAAGCCGAAAAACCCCGATATTTTGAATATTTTCACATTTTTCGCGCGATTTTACCCTGTTTTCGGGTGATTCGGGGCTAGAACGCTTGAAAAATCCCTCAAAAACAGCTTATTGCAAACAATCCTGACGCGACCGTCGTAAACACAGTAAGGGGATCCTATTTGCAATAATGGCAGCCCCCGAAAACGATGTCTTTGAGGGGGCAGATGGATCGGTGCGCATTGCGTGACATCGCCCACCCGCCCAACAGTTTCTTATCTCCCAATCCCTACAAACCCTTAACACGTCAAATAGCCCCGGAAACTTGCCATCCAACCACTAATCATCTAGGATATGTAGTTGCACACTCTCTCTATTGCGCATAATTCAACAGGGTTACCGCCGATCGGGAACTTTCGGCCTGCATCTACCCTCCAACACGAAACGGCGAGAATGTGCCAGGAACCAGAGAACCCAATAATGGCTCGAAATCCGGGGAAAAGGACACTCCTGGAGAGGGGTCTTGGCTTGGCTGTATTGTTGGCCTTGAGCATGACAGCTCAGGTGAGGGGGCAGATTGTCGCGCTGGATGACCAAGAAAAAACGGCCGAGGACGCCACGGAGAATGTGTTCTTGCCGGCCGACCGCCAAACGCTTCAGAAACTGGCCGACGCCAAAAAACTGCTCCTCGAAGGTCGCTACGGCGAGGCCGTCCGTTGCTTGGGGATGATCCTTGAAGGCCCGGAAGATTTTTTCTTCCAGCCCGACAAAAACGCTCCGATCCACCGCAGCTTGAAGGCGGAAGCCCAACGGCTGGTGGGCCAGATGCCTCGGCAAGGCCGGGAACTTTACGAATTACAATATGGCGCCCGCGCGCGCCGTATGCTGGCCGATGCTCTTGATTCGGGCGATCTGACCGCCTTGGCCGAGGTTTCGCACCGATTTTTTCACACGCAAAGCGGATACCAAGCCACGTATCTGCTTGGGCTGAATCACTTCGACCACGGCCGCCCTCGGGCCGGAGCGATGACGCTCCAGCGTCTCCGAGAACCGGGCGTTAATGCCGAGGAGCTTGAACCGGGGCTGTCGCTAACGCTTGCCGCGTGTTGGCTTCAGGCAGGGATGTGCGACAAGGCACAAGAGGTTCTCGTCGCTCTGCGTCAACGTCAGCCGACGCTGCGCATGGCCGTCGCCGGTCGCGAAGTAACCATCTTCAGCAACGACGCGGACGCCATCAACTGGCTGACCGGTTTGATCGGAGCAACGGCGGCTGCCGGGCCGGTCGAAGCCGACCGCTGGCTCATGTTTCGCGGCGATCCCGCGCGGAATGCCGTTTCGTCGGGAAGCGTGCCTTTGCTCAACATGCAATGGCGCGTGCCCGTGACCGACGATCCCCTGGTAGAAACCTTTCTCGAACAGTTCCAGCATCAATCCATCGAACAAGCGACCCCGTTGATACCGACCTTGCATCCGCTGGCGGTCGCCGACGTTCTGTTGATGCGAACGACGAAGAATCTGATAGCCGTCGATTTTGCGACCGGCAAGCGTCTCTGGGAAGTGCCTGAGGAAGACATTACCGAAACCACGCCCGGCATGTCATCGCTCGACGCCCCGATGCGGCAATCCCTGATGGTCTCGGGCACGGGCCAACGCCTTTGGGGTGATTTGACCTACGGCACCCTGAGCAGCGACGGCCGGTTGGTCTTCTCGGTCGAAGATTTGGACATCGCCTCGAACGGGGGCGGAGCCTCGGTGATTCGGATCGGCGGCGGCATCCGCGTCGGAGGCATCATCAACGGCGAGCAAACGACGGCCCTTTGCAATCGCTTGGCCGCCTACGATATCCGCACAGGCAAACTGAAGTGGCACATCGGCGGCCGGGCCGGCCCACATGCCTTGCCGTTGGCCGACGCCTACTTCCTCGGCCCTCCGCTGCCTTTGCAAGGCCAGATCTACGTCCTTGCCGAAATCAAGGGAGAGGTCCGTCTTATAGCGCTCGACGGAACGTCGGGCAATCAACTTTGGTCGCAACAGTTGGCCGTCGTCGAACAAGGTCTCGCCCAAGATCTTTTGCGGCGCGGCGCGGGCGTGTCGCCCTCTTGCAACGACGGCATCCTCGTCTGTCCCACCGCAACCGGCGCTATCGTCGGCGTGGAACTGGCCAACCGCTCGCTCTTATGGGGCTACCGTTACAGCCAAGGCCGCAACAACCGCGCCAATATGATGGGCATTCCCCCATTCGTCGGCGGCATCAACCAGCAACGCTGGGCCGATGGCAACGTCTTGATCGTCGACGGCCGTGTGTTGGCCACGCCCACGGAATCCGAGTCGCTTTATTGCCTGAACTTGATCGACGGCAAGGAGCTTTGGAAGTCGCCGCGCCAGAACGATTTATATGTGGCTTGCGCCGATCGGGAGCGCGTCGTATTGGTCGGGCGCCGCGCGGTTCATGCCTTGAACATGACCGACGGCAAACCGGCGTGGAACGGCCGTTCCATCGAACTGCCCGAGAACAGCACTCCAAGCGGCCGGGGTTTTCTCGCCGCGAATCGCTATTATCTGCCGCTTAGCAACGCCCAAGTGGCCGGCATCGATATTAGCGAAGGGAAAATCGCACATATCTCGAAGTCACGCAAAGGCGACATCCCCGGCAATCTGATTTGCTACAAAGGGAAGGTCATCTCGCAAGGCTCCGAAGGGGTCGATGCCTTCTTCCAGTTGGACGCCGTGACGCCCGACGTAAAACGCCGTCTGGCCGCGAATCCCAACGACGCCGAGGCGATGTCGCTTTTGGGCGAGACCCAGTTAGACGCCGGCAATCGCTCGGAAGCAGTCGCCTCGTTCCGCCGCGCTTACGACCTTGTTCCCACCCCGCGCACCCGCGAGTTATTGCGCGACGCTCTGCTGGACGGTCTTCGGACGGAATTTGCCGCTTACCGCAACCGTATCGGCGAACTGGAACAACTGGCCGACAACGCCGAGCAAAAGGCGGATTATATGCGGCTCATGGCCGGTGGGCTGCGTCAGGCCGGCGAGTTGGTCGCGGCCTTCGATTATTATCAGAAGCTGATGAATCTCGAACCGAATCGTCTGGTTTTTGATCGGATCGACCCAACGCTCTCGGTTCGGCGCGACCGTTGGTTCCAATCACAGTTGGCGTTGCTCCGCAGCGAGGCCAAGGAAGACGACGCCGCCAAAATCGACGCCGCCGTAAAAACGCAGCTCGATGCCGCGCTGGCCGCCGGTACGATCGAAGGTTTGCAACGATTTCTCGACTATTACGGCAACCAGCCTTCGGCCGTTTCGGCGAAAGGCGAACTGTCTCGCAAACTCCGCAGCGCTAACCGATTGATCGAAGCGGAACTGACCCAGAATTCCGAAGACGCGAAGCATCCTCACAATGGCGACGACGCTCGACCGCATCGGAAAGAACAGGACGCCTCTTGGCCGGTCGGCAAAGCCGAGATAACGACCATCACGTCGAGCAGCGCCTCGGCTAACGCCTATCGCCGTTATGCCATCGACATCCGCGGCAAAGTCGAGCCGTACTTCTCCGACACAACGCTCCATTTCGATGACGCCCGCCACTTGATCTTCGGAAACGACGGTTGGGGCCGGCAGCAATGGCAAATTTCCTTGGCCGCGGAAGGACAACACCAGAACTTCGCTTACAATCGGGCCTGGACCCATGCACGGGCCGAAGGCCACCTTCTGTTGGTCATGCTCGGCACAAAAATTATCGCCATCGACACCTTGGGCCAAGGACGTAACGGTTCTGCTCGATTGCTCTGGGCGCAAGATTTGATGGGCACCGATCAAACGGGACTGCGTTCTTCCCTGTTTGGCGGCATCCTGCCCTGGCAGTTGCAAAATCAGGTAGCTCAACTTAACGACCGCATGAATTTGATCGGGCCGATCACCAACAGGTATGTATGCTTCCAACGGTTCCGCAATCAGGTCGCGCACCGTCATCCGAGCGTTCAGGGAC
>CAZNMP010000058.1:0-10942 GCA_964573875.1 uncultured Planctomycetaceae bacterium
CAAAGCGGTGCAGCCTTCGTGGCAGCCGCATTTCTATTACGAGCCGCATTTGGCCGACGGCGTGGTTCGGCAAAGTTTCGATTTGCGTCTGACGCCGGGCGTTGTGGTTGTTTTGGCATGGCGCGACGACGCCGGTTGGACGCAATACGCCGGACCGAGCGTGACGTTCAATGCGGACGGCCCCGTGACGGTCAATGGCAAGGAATTGTTGAAAGCAAAGGCCGACGGCTGGATTCACGTCGACATTGAAGCGGCGCTGGTCAAAAACGCGCCCAAGACATTCAAGCTCACGGTGACGCCGCCCAACGGCGCGCCGCAGGTGTTTGCCGACTTGGCCATGCCGAGCCCCGAGTTCTCGAAGCTTGATTGGGCGGGTTTTATTAGCGTCGCGGCCGCCGACACGGCGTTCTATGTGGACAATCTTCAGATTAAGAAGGTTGCGAAGTAAGGGCAAGAGTCTGTCGAAATGTGAACTTCAGAGCGCCACGGCCGGCTTGGCCGGCAGTGCCGCCCCGCCGAAGTGTCTATGAGAATTTCAACCCGAAGGGTCGGTTGATAATAGCCAAGCGATTCATCGCTGGGCAGCAGAGGACTCTATCGTCCCCTCGCCCTTTGGGAGAGGGGCAAGGGGTGAGGGCCGGTTGCCTGCAATCGATTTGGCTGCATTCCATTTACTGCCCTTCGTCAGTGCCTCGCCGCCGTCATAAAACGGTCGTATTCTGCGAGCGTCAAGAAACGGTTGAGTTTCCGGGAAGAGCGGGTGAACGGGATGTAGCCGATAGCCGGACGCGTCTTCTGCGAATCGGGCACGTTCGCAGAATACCGCTCTCTTCGCTTCCTAAAAACCCGTCTCAAGAGCTTGATTCTTAATTTGAGTGATGGCACGGCTACTCGCTGAGCGAACTTCATCATCGTGATCGTGGAGTGCTTTCTGAAGCGACGACAGTGCCTGTGGATCCTTTATCGCACCGAGACCGCTGGCTGCAAAATAACGAACGCCAGAATCAGGATCCTGCAACGCCGCAATCAACGGTTTAACCGCTCTCGGGTCTTTGATTGCACCGAGCGCATCGGCGGCAAACTTGCGCACATCGGCTTCTGAATCACTCAGAGCTTCGACAAGCGATGGCACGGCCGCGCGGTCACCAATCTCACCCAGCGAGTTGGCCGACATCATGCGCACCCACTTCTTGGAGTCTCTTGCTCCAATTACTAACGCTGGCACCGCCGACGAGTCCCTGATTTCGCCCATAGACCGGGCCGCAATGCAACGCAGGGTCTCATCATCGGCGGATGACAGTTCTTTCTCCAATGTCGGCAGTGCTTTTGAGTCGCGAATCTTTCCCAGTGCGGCGATGATAGCGTGGCGAACGTGATGATCGCTTTCACTCGCAAGAGCGCTATCCAGCGGTGGGATGGCCGGTGAACCTAATTCGGCCAAATCGTTCGCGATGTCGTCAAGAGGTCGCCCAGGATTGAACACCGTCCGATACTTGAGTCCGCGAGCCTCAGCCAGCAAAGACGATACTTGACCTGACGGCGAATAATGATGGATTAGCAGACATCCCGCGACAATAGCCACGATCAAGACGCCGAGGCCCACCAACCAAAAGTCTCGTTGCCGACGACGTTGACCCGCTTCAGACCGTGTCGCACGGTATTCCATGTTGCTATCGAAGTTGCTATCGAGGTTGCTGTCGAGAAAAAACACGTTACCCATATTCTACCGTCCCGCCTCGGTCGGCGAAATACGGTGAGGCGGGTTGCACTACGCGGCCAAGCTGCCGCATTCCCGAGAACGGTTCGTTTTTCACCTCTCGCCCAATCGCTTTGCTTTGCAGTTGAATTCCAGACCAGAACGGTCCGAAATCGCCATCTCGGAAATCAAAACGCCGAGAAGCCGTCGAGAACGAGGCTGTTGGTTCGGCCGCAGGGCACTGACAAAAAATAGTGACCATAGGTGTGTGCCATTGGGCTCTTTCGTTGCCGTCTCCGGAAATTTCAGGAAACGGCCTTGGCAGCATTTGACCCGTGGCGACATTCTCGCCCTATTTCCCAAAAAGACGAAAAATTGTAGAATTCACTGTGACAATTTGACTTGACGTCGTTTGGCGTCAAACCTGCTTCACAGAAAACCGCAAACCTGAGTCCTAACCAGACTCTTGAAGAACAGAAGCAGTGCTAAGCCCGTTCCACAAAAGGGAGCGCCGGCATTTGCGCTGTTCTGTTCTACCTCTTTGCGGAGGTTCTGTGGGCAGCCTGGTCGGCGTTCCCTTTTTTTCATTGGAGCGGGCGAAATGATCCCAGAAGATCACATCAAGCTTATTTGCGAATACGAATGGCTGCGCGAACTGGCGGACGACTTGGACGTTATGTCCATAGCTGTTGATCGGTGTTTGATGGATCTCGAACACCGCTTGCCCGATTACTACGAGTATCCGGGCAATATTCGGTCCAAAAAAGAATAACGACAAGATGTTCCCGCGTACGCGCCCCTATGGAGCGGCATCGCATTTTCAAGCGGCCCTCACCCTGACCCTCTCCCAAAGGGCGAGGGAACATTCGCTAAGCTGCGCGGCGAGAGGGCATCGTGGTGGAAGGCGTGGCCGAGGGATGCGGGCCCCATTTGCGGAGCCAGCGGGCGTAGGCGGCCAGATGGGTCCAGGCATCGGAGGACAGCAATCGGCGGCTGGCACGCTGTTCCAGGTGGACGCAGGAGACGGCTCCGTGGTACATCACCTGCCAGTTTGCTTGCGCCATGCGCAGGCACATATCGACGTCCTCGAAGTACTTGCCATATTCCTCATCGAAGAGGCCTACCTGTTCGATTGCTTGGCGGCGGACGATCAGGAAGCAGCCGGAGAGCCAGTCGCATGCCCAGGTTTCGTTGGGAGCATGTTCTCCGTAGAAATGATGTTTGACGGTGTTTTGCATCCAGCGTCCCAGGCCGGTGCGACGCGCCAGGACCAGCGGCAGGGTTTGGAATCGCCTGGCAGCGTAGGCGTCGGAACCGTCGGCGTGAAATAACCGGCATCCGGCGATGCCGCATTCGGGCCGGCGATCCATGAACTCGACCATTTTCGTCAGGCATTGCTCGCGAGGGTCGAAATACATGTCGGTGTTCATCAGCAACACATAGCGAGCCGAGGATGCTTTGAGAATGCGATTCAAATTCGCGGCATACGGCATCCGGCGCAGATTGCGAACGATTCGCGTTTCCGGGAAATATTTGCACCACGGCTCGACGCCCTCGGCCGAGTTGTTGTCGATCAGGATAAGTCGAGGGTAGAGTCCTTGCCCCGAGGCCGCCATCGTCTCCAGCAGATGCGGCATCATCTCGCGCTCATGAGTGTAGACGACGCCGATATCGAGGGAAGAAGGCATTTTCGAGGGGGTAGAGGTCAGGGGTCAGGGGTCAGAGGTCAGTGGTCAGGGGTCAGATAAGCTGTTTGGGTTTAAGCGGCCTTGCGACGGTCGTGGGTAAACGTGCCCGTCAGGATCGGTTCTTCGACGAAGACTGCCGGGCCGAAGATTTGTTCGGCATGGATGGCAAAATGAGCGCCGAAAGTTTTGAGCAGGGATGTCAGCACGAAAAGATCGTTCGGATCCTCGATGGGCGTTCGTCGCGCGATGCGCAGTTCGCAGTATTCGTCGGTGGGATCCGGCAAGGAGACCGAGAGCGACCAGCGGTAATCCTCGTCGGGATCCTCCGCGGGATCGAGCCAGCGAATGCGGCGCAATTGCTCGTTCTGATAAGTGCAAAACTCCACTTGATGAATGTTCCAGGCTTTGATGTTGTGGAGGAATATTTCCCACAAAGCGGCGGGCGGAAGCGAGGGCATTCCGGCCATGTCTAGCGGCGGCAGATCGCCGACGACCGTTTCGGGTTCCGCCGGTTTGTTGCGCGGCGCGAATATCTGGGCGAAAGAAGCGAAGGTGAGAGATAAAAATCGGATGACGGCGTTTTTGATGAGCGCGAATTCCTCGTAACCGAACAAGCGCAGGCGGATCATCAGGACGACCATCGTTATGGCGGTGATCCAAGCAAGCGCGTCGCGGCGAAAGATCGTGGCGGCCGTGGCGGCGGCGCCCGTGGTCAGGCAGACGGCGCCGATCAAGCACAGGACTTGCCAAGGCGTCCACCCTCGGTCGAGCAGACGGTGGTGGATATGGAGCCGGTCGGGCGTGTCGAAACGCCGCCCGGTCAGTTTGCGGCGCACCATGGCCGCGACGATGTCGAACATCGGCAACGTCATCACGACGGCGGGGGCGGTGATGGCCAGCGTGGCGGATGTTTTGAGAGTGCCTTGGATGCCGAGCAAGCCGACGCTCAGGCCGATGACCATGCTGCCGGAGTCGCCGAGGAAAACGCTGGCTGGCGGCAGATTATAGATGAGAAAACCAGCCAGCGAAGCAGCCAGGATGGTGGCGATGACGGCCACATGGTCGTGGCCTTGACTGGCGGCGATCACGCCGGTCATGACGGCGGTCGAGAGCCCGACGATCGAGGCCAGGCCGTCCATGCCGTCGATGAGATTAAGGGCATTGATGCAACCGACCAGCCACAAGACCGTTAGCGGGACACCGAGCCAGCCAAGTTCGATGGGATGTCCAAACGCCACGATGCGATCGATCGAGTAGCCGAACAGAACGATGGGCAGGACGGAGACGATTTGAAGAATCAGCTTGAGACGCGAGGGGAGATCGTAGCGGTCGTCGATGGCACCGACGACGCAAACGCAACCCGCGGCGATCATCCAGGTGGAGGCCAGTGCGGTGAACTGTGGGCTGACGTCGTCGAGTCCGAAGCGGATCACCAACAAGCCGATCGCGGTGGCGCCGTAGACGGCCACGCCGCCCCAGAGGGGAGTCGGGCGGCGATGGAGTTTTCGCCGTCCGTCAGGCTGATCGACGATCCCCCAACGTTCGGCGACGGCCCGGACAATGACCGTCAACGCGAGCGCTGAAGCCCAAGTCACCAGGGATATCAGCACTAAGGGGCCCATGTTTCATCCGTTTGAAAGTGATCGGTGTATTTGCTCTATAGCAGACGGCTACGCCGCTTGACGCACGGTTTTGGTTGCTTTGGATTGTTCGGAATATGCATCGATGACCTCGGCGGCCGGACCAATCATGTGCATCTTTCCATGATCGAGCCAGAGGACGCGGTCGCACATCAACTTGATTGAGGCCAAGTCGTGGCTGACGACGATCACGGCTCGGGCGGACGACATCAGCGATTGCATACGTTCGCGGGCCTTGGATTGGAAGGCCATATCGCCGGCGGACAGTACTTCGTCGATGATTAGAATTTCCGGTTCAATCGCGGTCGCGATCGAGAAAGCGAGTCGGACTTTCATGCCGGAGGAGTAATAGCGGACGGGCATGTCGAGGAACTCGCCCAACTCGCTGAAGTCGGCGATCGGCTGAACCTTGGAGCGGATGGTCCGCGGCGTTTCGCCTTGCAGATAGCCGCGGTAAAAAATGTTGTCCCAGCCGCTGGCGTCCTGTTCAAAACCAAGGGAAATATCGAACAGGGAGCAGATGTGGCCTTGAACTTGGCGGCGGCCGGCCGTGGGAGGATAAACGCCGGCCAGCAGTCTCAACAGGGAGCTTTTGCCGGCGCCGTTGTGTCCGATGATGCCGAGCCGGTCGCCTTCATTCACGGTGAGGTTGATGCCATCGAGAGCTTGCACCTCGATGGTGTTTTTTTTCGTGCCGCGAAAGAAGCCGTCAAGAAGATATTCCTTCAAGCTGATTCGGTCGAAGCACCGAACGTGGAAACGAAGGCCGACATTATCGAGTTGGATTAGACACATGGATGCATCATAGATAGAAAATGAGTCGTTTTTCGAACCGCATCAATGTGAGCGAAGCGATGGAGACCGCGGCGAGTCCCACGAAGGCGCCGAGACAAGCCATTTCGGGCGATGGGAATTTACCCGCGATCAGCGGTTCGCGGAGCAATTCGACGAGAACGGTGAACGGATTCAAGTTGAGCAGCCAAGCGGCGTGGAATTTTTCCAGTTTGTCGGAAAGCATCTTAGCTGGATACATGATCGGCGTCAGATAAAAAACAATTTGCAGGAAGACTTCGATCAGGTGTTCGGTGTCTTGGAACATCACGTTGGCCACGCCCATGCAAATGGCCAGCGACCAGCCGATGACGAAGAGTAAGACGAAGATGGGAATGAGGCTGAGCATGGCCGGCAGGTTGTCGAACCCTTTGACGCACCATACAAAGACAGCGGCCACGGCGAAACCCAGAAGGAAATGAAACCCCGCGCCCAAGACGGTTCTAAGAGGATAGATTGCCAGTGGGGCGGGATGTTGGCGGATGTAGGATTCGCCTTGGAAGAAACATTGGCAGCCTTGGTTGATCACTGCGGTGATGAAGTTCCAGAAAGTAAGGCCGCACAGCAGCATGGGGGCGTATTCGCGGATGCTTTGGCCGAGCAATTGGCTAAAGACGACGCACAGGACCGCCGTCATAGCGATGGGGCGCAAGAGCGACCAGCCCATGCCGATAACGGAACCGCGATAGCGCGTCCGCAGATCGCTGCGGACCAGGGCCATCCAGAAATAGCGTAATCGCCAAATTGACGATAGATACCCGCTCACACAGAGCCTCCTTGCTCAAGTGTCGGCGATCCTTGCCAAGTAGCGGCCAAATGACCAGCCAAATAAAAGGTTTTCCCGCGAAAGGGGTCTGAAGTATACCGGGATATCCGCAGATGGATCAATCCCAAAAATGAAAGGGATTTTTCGGGCTTGCTTCGATGGGCACGAAAGTCCTATACTGCCGCACTCGCCAATGGATAAAACCGCGAGATTCTAGGAATTCCGCACCTTTCGAGCGTTACACACGCCTGGAAGCCTGTTCCTGGGATCCGTTCGACGCCCTTGGAGAAGGGCGGGGGTAAGTTCAGGTTGCATAACGGTTTAAGGAGGAGCCGCAATGACCCAATCAAGTTCTGAGCGTTCGTTCATTTCTCGTTTCCTTGGAAGCCGACGAGTACATTTCTTTTTCGGCAGCGTGTTTTTGCTGGCAGTTTGCATTGCCGCTCGTTATTACAGCGGAACGCAATTAGCAGTTGCCGACACGTCGGAAAAAGCACCGGTTCGCCGGAGCACGGCGGCCGTTCGGCCGGCCCCGGTCGAATCCGAGGCATCGGAACAGCCGGCAGCCAATACGAAGACCGCGAAGAAACGTCCCGCGCAGACGGAGAACATCGAGGGCACCACGGTTCCTCCGATTGTGGCGACCGTGAACACACGGCGCATCTTGAGCGAGGATCTTGCTCTGGAATGCCGCAAGCGTTACGGCAAGGAAATCCTCGAAAGCATCGTCAACAAGCGACTGATTATCGTCGAGTGCGAGCAGCAAGGGGTGAAGGTCACCAAGGGCGAGATCCAGGCCGAGGTCGAGCGGATGGCGAAACGATTCAACATTCCGGTCGATCAATGGATGAAGATGCTCAAACAAGAGCGGAATATCACGCCGGAACAATACTCGAACGATATTATATGGCCCACGCTGGCATTGCGAAAGCTGGCAGGCGAGCGGCTTGCCGTGACTCCGCAAGAGTTGCAGATCGAATATGACGTGCAATATGGCGACGCGGTTCGCGCCAGGCTGATTGCGGTAAGCGACTTGCAGAAGGCCAAAAAGTTGCAGGCCAAGGCATCGGCTAAGCCGGAGGATTTCGGTAATTTGGCGAAGGATTATTCCGAGGATGCCCCCAGCGCCAGCGCCAAGGGCGTGATCAATCCGATTCGCAAGCACGGCAGCTATAAAGAGATTGAAGATGCCGTATTCAATATGGCCGACGGCGATGTCTCGCCGGTAATTCATGCCGGCGGACAATATGTGATTCTGAAGCGCGAGGGATTGGTGCCTGCCCGGAAAGTGAATTTCGAGCAAGTTGCGCCGCGGTTGGAGGAAGTGATTCGCGACCGGAAGATGCGCACCGTCTCGCAAGATGTTTTCCGCCAGCTCCAGGAGAACGCCAAGGTTGAGAATGTGTGGAATGACCCTGAAAAACGCGAGAAAATGCCGGGCGTGGCGGCCACGTTGAACGGTTCGCCCATCACCATTCGTGAATTGGACGAGGAGTGCATTGCACGGCACGGCCTAGAGACGCTTGATGGGATGATCAACCGCAAAATTTTGGAAGAAGCCATTCAGCGGCGTGAGATCAAAATCACGAAGGAAGACATCAATCAAGAAATCGCGCGTGCGGCATTGGCGGGCGTGAAACCGAAACGCGATGGCTCGGCCGACGTGGAATCGTGGCTGAAGCTGGTTACGCAAAAGCAAGGAATTCCGCTCGATGCGTATCGAAACGACGTCGTGTGGCCGACGGTAGCGCTGAAAAAGCTTGTGGGCGACAACGTCAAGGTTACCGATGAGGATCTGCGCAAGGGTTACGAGTCGAACTACGGTCCGCGTGTGCGATGTTTGGCCATCGTGCTCGACAACCAGCGTCGCGCCCAGCAGGTGTTCGAGATGGCGCGGAAGAACAATACGGCCAAGAATTTCGGCGATTTGGCCGAGCAATACTCAGTGGATGCCGCGAGCCGTTCGATGCGCGGCGAGATTCCGCCGATTCGGAAGTATCAAGGGCGTCCGGTTCTGGAAGACGAAGCGTTTGCCTTGCAAGCCGGCGAGGTGTCGGGCGTGATTCAGGTGGAAGACCGCTTTGTCATCCTACGTTGCGAAGGACAGACCAAGCCGGCGAAAGTCGATTTCGAGAGCGTTCGGAACGACATCTACGAAGACATTCATGAAAAGAAACTCCGGTTGGCGATGGCCAGCAAGTTCGAGGAGTTGCAAGAAGCTGCATTGGTGGATAACTATCTGGCCGGCACCAGCCATGCTCCGAAACGAGACGGCGATGGAGCGTCGACAGGCGGTAAGAAGCTGCCTTCCTTGCGTCAAGTGCCCGGGGGGAAATAAAGCTCGAACGAGCACCTGATTTGCAATCATAGCCGCTCACGGCTTCACAGCACGATTTTTGTGAAGCCGTGAGCGTTTTTTTGCGCACTAGGAGAGTTGCATTTCGTTGACTTACCGGCGATAGAGCGTTAGGATAAAGATGTTTCCTACACGCCCTACAACGTCGCCTACCTAAAAAATACTCACATCCCACCGCGAAAGGTATTTTCAATGCGAAAAACAATGCTGTTTTTAGTGTTTTCGTTTGCCGTTCAAGCCGTTTATGCCGCCGACACGCCGAAACCGGCTTCCGAACCGGAAAAACGCCCGACCAAGATTTGGCATCGCAAGGGCCCTCTTGGCGATACGCCCAAGCACACGACCGACGCCTTTCCGCTCTCCGACCAGCAGAACCAAGGCGGCTGGGTCAAGTTTGATCCGATGAGCGATGAATTTGAAGGCAAATCGTTGGATGCTAAGATGTGGACGATCGGCGGCGAAGTGTGGCGAGGCCGTCCGCCCGCGTTGTTCAGCGACAAAAACGTCACCGTCTCCGACGGCAAACTGCATCTCACGATGCGCAAGGAAAAACTTCCGCCCGAGGAAGAGAAAAACGGATTCCACGATTACACCTCTGCCTCGCTTTACACGAAGGAACGCACCGGTTACGGCTATTACGAAGTGAAAGCGAAGCCGATGAACTCGGGCGGATCGAGCGCCTTCTGGTTCCAACGCGAGGAAAAGCCCGGCTTGCTGACCGAGATTGATGTGTTCGAGATTTGTGGAAAAAAGAAGGATTTCGAGCGTAAATATTTTATGACGCTCCACGTAACGCCCGCAGGCGGCGAGCATTGGCAGGTGGGCGATTTCTGGCTTGCTCCCTGGCGGCTGGCCGACGCCTACCACGTCTACGGCCTGGATTGGAACAAGGACGACTTAAAATTCTATGTCGATGGCGTATTGGTCCGCTCGGTCGAAAACACCCACTGGCATCAGCCGCTGCGCATGATCTTCGACAGCGAAACCATGCCCGAGTGGTTCGGCATGCCCGATGACAAGGACCTGCCCTCCACATTCAGCGTCGAATACGTGCGAGCATGGAAGAAGAAATAGCCGGTTCCATCGCTTGCTACATTGCTAATGAACCGTTTCGCGGCAATTAGGCAACAAACTCGGCTGAAACAGCCGCGTTTGCGGTTGGGGCTGGAGCATCGGCAATGTCGGCATCAACAAAATCCGAGTAGTCGTAGGGTGCGTCCGCGACGCACCATCAAAATCACTTGCCACGCGCAGCATTTTTCCTGCGCGCACCGCACGGCACCCGCAGGCGACGGTCCATACGATCTGGACCCCGGGCTCGCCTGAAAATCCTAAACAGAAACGGCTTTTGTTATACGGATTCGAGCGAACAGAGGCAGGATGGCATTGCTTCTCGGAATGGGAGGGCAATCGAGAAGGCAGAGTATACAAAGCCTAATATTCGGCGTGTGGCCAATCTCGGATTGTCATGGAAAAAGCAGACTATTTCTTTATCCCATTTGGCTACGCGTTGTTGTTTGTAGAAATCGCCTTTACCAATTCGCGGGTGTCGTCGCAGCAGTCCCACAGACATTCGTCAATCAATTCCTGGCGTATAGTCTTTGTTTCCACCATATATCGCACTGCATTCTCACGGCACGATGAACATGGGCTGTGTTCGTACAGCCATCTCATGCAACCGGCAAGCTCTGGAGTTTTGTTCTCGCTGACAACACTCAGTAGGTTATGCCCGATCCAATGCAGCACATCGGCATCGCCTTCTATCGGCAACACGGATTCCAGAAGTGTGAAATCTCCCGGCTCATAGTTCTTGCCAAAAAGTCTAATGACATCCAAACGCGCGGGGATCTCCTGCAATATGCGCAATCCGAGATTCCTTACTTCGTTGTTCTTGAAGACGGAAAGGGCGTCGATTGTGGCACCCAACAGTTTTCCTTCCGCCCTAATCGCCAGTTCGAGTATTTG
>CAZNMP010000059.1:0-10722 GCA_964573875.1 uncultured Planctomycetaceae bacterium
CATTTCAACTTGCCCGGCGATTTCCACCATGACGCCACGGGCAAGGACGGGGCCAGTGGGCGCAATTGCATATTGTATCCTATGTCGCGCGGCCATTGGCGGTGTGTGTTGTATGGCAATGCAAAAGAAGACGGCCCCGGCTGGACCATGAGCAAGGACGGCCATGCCATGTGTGTGGTCGGAAAGACTGCGCCAAAACCATCGCTCGACCATCCCGACACCATCGTCAACGACGCCTTGGAAACAGACAGTTTTTACCATTGGCAGGGCATTGCCTATGTCCGAGTCTCGCACAAAGAGAAAACGGAAAACCTCTTGGTCGGTGGTGAAACCTACGCCCGAATTCTGCGGGTCCGTCACCGCAATTTCCACAAGCGCGTTTGCAAAGGTGAATGGATACGCAACGCCGTCGATCAGTTGATTGCGTCCGCAATCGAAGAGGGCGAAGAAATCCCTGTCTATGTACGAATCGCCTATGTCGATGGCGCGCTCTACATCGACTTGGCCGACCGCGATGGAAACATCGTGGTAATCGACGCCAACGGTTGGCGGATCGTTCAAGAATCGCCGGTCCGGTTTCTCCGAACGGAGAAGATGCAGCCGTTGCCGATCCCCGAACCTGGAGGAAGTCTTCTTGACTTGCGGCCGTTCGTCAACGTGGAAGACGAAGACTTCCCGTTACTCATTGGCGCTATTCTGGGGATGCTTCACCCGACCGGTCCCTATCCAGTTGTCGTTTTGATTGGCGGCGACGGCCGCGCGAAGACTTGCACCGCCGTTGTCATTCTCATGCTGATTGACCCAAGCATCGTCAAGGGATGCTCACCGCCGGACAATACCGAAGACCTGATTTTGTCGGTGTTACAGCGATGGGTCTATTTCGTTGACAACCTCTCCGAAATCAAGTCATGGTTTTCCGATAGCAGTTGCCGCCTTTCGACCGGCGCGGCAATGGAGCGACGAACAAAATACAAAGATCGGGACACGTCGGTCTTCTGTGCCAAACGCCCGCAACTGTTTACGTCGGTTCGTGACGTAGTGAAGGCCCCCGACCTCAATTCCCGCGCTCTGAAGTTCGACTTGCCACGGGTCAGCAATCGCAAGCCGGAATCGGACCTCTGGCGAGAATTTGAGAACGCCCGACCACGAATTCTTGGCGCACTCTACACGGCCATTTCGGCGGCCATCAAGAATCTGCCGACAACCAAGGTCGATAGCCTGCCGAGATTAGCGGATTTCGCGTTGTGGGTTCAAGCGGCCGAACCAGCCACCGGCCTAATCGAGACGGAATCGGACAAGGGTATCATTTTGCGGGCCTATGCAGAAACAAGAGAGGCGGCCGTGGATGAGTTGTTGACTGCCGACGTGGCGCAAAAACTCATTGCGTTTCCCGTCAAGGAATGGAAGGGCACGGGCAAGGAGCTGGCCGAAGAATTGAAAGTGCCTCGCAATACGGATGAAGAGGTCAAACACTTCGTTGGCGAATTGCGGACATTGCAAACAGCCTTGGAATCGAAGGGCGTGCTTGTTGGCTTCCGAAAGTCGAATGGCCGAAAACTAATCACCATCAAGAAGATGGAACCAAGAAACGACAATTGAACTTCATCTAACGCCGCAAGCGTCACCCCTACGTTTGCGGCTGGCGACATGGTGCGATGTCACGACGCGCCGTTGTCGCCAACAACTCCCCGGCATGTTACGAAATCGTGCTGGGGACCGGGGCGACGTGTGCCCGTCTCCAGCCACGTCGCCCCTTTATCAAAACCATTTCCCATGCCGCCGGCAATCATAGTGGTCAAACGTAAAGGAAACCAGTTTATGAGCAACCATGCAACAATGTATCGACTGTCGGAATCCGAACGCAACCAACGCATTCAGAAATTCACTGACGTAAGCGACCCCGAAGACCTGCGGGCCGAGTTGGGCGCGGCGCGATACTTGGCGCACCAAGCCTTGGAAGAAGGCAATGTCGCACTCTCGAATGCAATTTTCAACACAATTGCAAAACTATCGCAATCTCAGGTTGCGGTCAAACGGATGAAAGACCAATACTTGGAACGCGGTACCGTGCTTCGGATCGTAACCGAAGTGGTACAGATTCTCACTCGCGCTGTGGAGAACAAATTCCCCGGTTGGGAATCGGTGCTCGACCAAGCGGCGGATGAGGTGGTTGCCGTTGTGGCGGTGACGAAAAACGAGAATCCACGATTGAAGGGGCCGAAACAATGACGCAAAACCTTGTTATCCGCGAGAAGGCCGGTCGATTCTCCTTGCGAGTCAACGACACATGGTACTTCCAGCGGTCCTATCGAGAAGCCATCGACATACTGCAAGATGCAAGCCTGAATGCTCACCGTATGTTGTGTGAGGCAATCACAATTCACGATCCCGTCTATCTGGAATACAAGCCGAAGGGCTGGGGCCGTCGTAGTTGGCTTGTCAACGGACGGCCGCAACCCATTGGCGTGGTGCGTTTCTTGCTGGGGGAGGCTGGCTCCAGTCGAGAGGTTATCGAGCGGATCATCCGCGCCGAAAAGCTCATCTATCAGTTCGGCGAGTGGTTGCATAGCGTCAAGTCCCCGCCCGCGTGATTTACGAAACGCGGTCCGTGGGCCGGTCGCGCGGTGTCTTTCCTTCCGCCGCGCGGCCGTTCTATCAAACACCCTTTCGGAGAATGCAATGAATCCAGTACGTGAGTTTCGAGACATGGCGGCGCGCGCGGGCGCAATCGACATGCAAAAAGTCATGGCCAGCGCCACTCTTGCCATTCGCAACGGCGATTCGCCACACGCCGTGCTCGATTGCCTTCAACGCAACAGGCCGGAAATGTTTGATGCCAAGCGGCAGCGCAAGGCATTGTGACCAATGCAACGAACACCTGTTTTGTAACCAAACGAGAACGATTCAACCGATGACCGCCGGTATGCGGCAACAAGGACAAGAACATGTTAGACTCCATTCCGTATGGGATGAAAGACAATTGGACGTTCCAGTGCATTTTGACGGGAAAGACTTTCCCTTTCGGGAGAGACGCTCAATCCAGAAAGAAAGCCACCGCCGAAGTACAGCAACATACCCGAGCCGAAATCGAACGGCGTGAACGCTTGGCCGGCCGGTCCCTGTCGCTTCGTGAATTATTGAACGGGATCAAGCACACCGAAACCCGTCCCTTGAGACAGCAAATTGCCGACGCCAACCGACCAAAAGAAACCGCGCCCAAGAAAGACTGGGCGCAACAACGGCTTGAATACTTGGAGGAACATCCCGGCCACGATCCACAAGAGCGGGCGAGAATCAAACGCCAGATTGTGCATTTGAAACGGACCTTGAAACAGCATGAGGAGGAGAGGGAAGCTGCCGAGAAAGAGGCGGCGCAAGCTGCGGCGATTGCCGCCAATCCTCGAATCCAAGACGCTTTGGCGCACTCGGCGACGATCTTTCAAGACTTGCGGTTCTATCAATTCGCCACACAGCAAGACGTGGAATTCGCCGAACAACGCCATGACTTGGCGAAGACCAACCCTGACGCCTATTGGGAAGCGTATTGGCCGTGGCGGAATGATTGGGACGCAAGGGCCGAGCAAGAGCGGTCCAAGGCCATGCAAAAGGGAATGCAGGAAATCGACCAGCGCGCCAAGGAAGCAATGCAACCCAACCAGCCGGAAACGAAAGACGACGTACACCCGCTATTACGAGACCGCAATGTCCCGGTCCAATAGCGTTCGTGGGTGGGGCCGTCCCGTGGTTTTCGTTCTACGCGGGACGGCCCCCGTTGTTTCATTCAAGCAATCAAGAAATGGTATTCCAATGAGCGCCCCACTGACAATCGTTGACCAATGCATGCAATATCCGCCTCTCATGGTCGAAGGGGAACTAATTTCCTATCTGCGACTTGATGCCGACAACCGCAATTCGCGCGACCGTGTACGCAACCTCATAAGACGCCAAGGTTTACCCGTCATTCGTCGGGGCCGTCTTCAGTTGTTCCGAAAAGCGGCTATCGACACGTGGCTAGATGGTGCTGGATTAGTTATAATGGAGGGGTGCCGAAGAGGTCTTCGGCGTGGTGTTAAACCCCAGAGGAAAAATCCATGAAAGTGTATTTGGTCAAGCGCTACAAGCGCCAACGAAAACGCAATGGCAAGCGAGAGTATTACTGGGCCTTGCGTTGGGAAGGGCCGGACGGTTGGAAGTGCGAAAGCACCGACACAGCCGACCGGACACAAGCAGAGGCCCTGCAAAAACAAAAATGGGCCGAGTTGAACATCCCGCAAATGGCACCGGAGGAACCGGAGCCGGAACCCGTCAAGGCGTCATGGGATGAATGCAAGGAAGCGTTGAAGCGGGCAATGGAAGCCGATAATCTTCGGCCGTCCTATGTGTATGAAGCTCAATTGCTTTTTGTGCGGTGTCGAACGACATTTCCAGAGGCGAAGACGCCCGCCGACATCACTCCTGCAATGGCAAACGAGTACAAAAGGCGTAGGGCGGAAGAAGAGCTTTCTTCCTGGTCGGTCAAGAGCGACCTAGCAACTCTCAAGGCTGTGTTCGGAAAGTGGCTTGGGAAGGAGTTGGGCTTGCTGACTACAAACCCGTTCGCCAACGTCAAGCCGCCGAAGTGTGACGATCCCGAAGTACGGATCGTTTCAGCGGCCGAATCGAAAGCCTTGTTCGATTGGCTTGGCGTGGAGTGGAACAATTGGCAACTGCCGATTGTCTACTTGGAAGTGGCAAGTTTGCTCGGCTGGCGAGCCACGGAAGTTGCCAGTATCAAGGAGGAAGACTTGCTTCCCGATGGTTACGTTCGCGTAGCCGCCGAAAGTTGCAAAACACGGCGACACAAGTATGGATGGCTTCCGCCTAGCTTGTACGCCGACCTGCAAGCCTGCGCGGCAGGTGGTTGGGCATTCGGTCGATTCTCGGATGAATTGCGCCGATTGCTTATGTTATGGAAACGGCAACCAAACCACGCCCGTATGGTACTCGACTTCGCCCCTAAACGACTTGTTGGATGGCTTCAAGATGAATTGAAGCGGTTCAATGATGGCCGTGAGGGCGAGGGGTTTACCTTGCACGATTTCCGGCGGACTGCCATTACTGGCCTGCAAATGGCTGGGGCATCCGAAAAGGAAACTTCTCTAATGGTGGGGGCTACCCCAGAGGTAATCAGGAAGCATTATGAGAAGTTGGACCGAATGGCGATTGCCAAGCGGTGTGTTCAAAAGCGTTTGCAGGCCGATGGATTGGGTAAAACATCCGATCCAACTGCACCCTTCTTTGCGCGCATCTTGCGCGCAGAAGGAAATTCGGCCCTTGACGGCGAAGAGAATTTGCCGGAAACTATTGGTGCGTAACACGTTTGGCCGAGTGGCGGAATGGCAGACGCTCGGGATTTAAAATCCCGTGCCCGTAACTGGGCGTGCGGGTTCGATTCCCGCCTCGGCTACCTTACTACGAAAGGGTTTACGTCAATTTCCGAACTTTCGTTTTCTTGGCCTTTTTGCTCATTGTTACCTGAAATGTTACCTTTGGTTTGGTTTTCACCCCCAAACTTGGCCCATAGGTCAATCGCCATTTCGTCGGCGTCCAGATCGACATAGTAGCTCATGGTTGTAGCAATGCTGGAATGCCGCATAAGCCGCTTAAGAATGGCGGGCATGACCTTCTTTGCCCAACGAGTGCCAAAGGACCGACGGAGGTCGTGGGCGCTTGCATACTTGCCTGCGGCCTTATCGACGATAACCCCGGCTTCTTTCCCGATGGAGGAAATTACTTTCCCCACTTCCTTGTGAATCATCGGCTTGTTGATCTTGTCCGCAACCACCTTGAACACCGGGCCCATACGCTCGGCCTCTGGAATGCCTTGTAGGAATTGGGCGGCGTCAGGCGTCATGGGCAACACTTCGTCCCGGCCGCTTTTCTGCGCCCTACCGAGAATCCGAAACCGGGGATGCTTCCCAGTGATGTCAGCATAGAACGGGGCCGCTTCATCCCAGGACAAGGTCACAGCTTCGCCAAGACGCAAGCCTGATAGCCATAGGCCACGCAACAGCCGCTCCCACGCCGGGGCATCATTGGGCCTAACCTTGGGAACTGCTGCAATCATCCGGTCAAACTCCTCACCAAAAATCGGCCTCCCCTTCATCAGTCGCATACCCTTCGCACCCTTGGGCATCTCGATCAGAGGGGCCTTGGCAATAAGCCCTTGGCGTTCGCCCCATCGCAGGGCTGCTTTGATGTGCCGCAGATGGCGAGCTATCGTTGCGTCCCGTAGCTTATGGGCCCGTAGCTTCGCTTGAAACTTGCTCATCGTCGCCGCCGTCAGCTTACAAACCCTATCGGGACTGATTTCCCTTTCCAAGTAGTTGAGCGAGTCTTTCGCGGTGGCTTGTGTTTCGGGGGCCAAGCTGGCCAGCTTTTCGTCTTCGTATCGCTTGCGGAAGTCGGCCCACGTCAACCGGCTCGGGGCTTGATAGCGCCCGGTTCGTAGCTCATCTTGCCAAACCGCTGCCGCACCAATGGCCTTTGATTCGTCGGGCGTTCCGGCCGTCTTGGTCTTCTGCTTGCCGCTGATCGGATCGACATACCGCAAGACAAGGTTTCCCCGGTCGGGATACTTGCACACGGTTACTTTAATTTCTTCCATCGCTTTACCCTTTCTTGAAAACCCCGACCCTGCCCGTCGGGGCAACCGGCGCAAACCGTCGTTAGGCTACAGCCAATTCTCCGATCTTCAATTCCGCTTCGTCGGCCATCTCACGGCAGAGGTCGGCGAGGCGTCGGAGTTCTGCAACGAGCTGAACCTCCATAGGCTCGGCCTTCCGATCATCCAGATAGAGGTAGTCAATCTCTGACGACAAGTAGGCGTACCAAAGATGCCCTTTGGCGTCTTCGTCGTCCTCATAGAACTCATCGTGAGAAAACGAGATGTTTAGCTTGCCCTCCGTCAACTCTCGCAGCCGATTCACGATTGCCAGCTTGGGGCATTTTGGCGAACACGCCTTCTCGCCCATCGCCGCCAGTGGTTCGGCGCTACAAATTCGGAACATGTGCGTTTTGCACGACATAGCTAGAATCCTTCCAAGAAAGCAAAAAGCCGGGCCACTCGGGTAAGAAGCAGCCTTGGACTGCCGCACGTGTCTTGCTCCCCGCCTACGCGGATCGACGCTTGAACACGCGCACGAATGACCCGGCTTATTGCCTGTCTGGTGAACATCTTAGAATCCAAGGTTTTTGGGTTCTTACGCCCAAGCGGTCGCAACAGATCATTGACCGCTAGGGAATAATATCGGCTTTATCTCAAAAAATGTCAAGCATAGTGGGGATGATTTATTTCGTGTTGCCAATTGGCAACAATTCTGCCACGGGTTTTTTCTTAGTCATTGCCGCGCCAAGATGAGTCCTGTATATTTGCACGATTATGGAACCCATCAATTTTCATCCGAAACCCGGTCATGTTTTGATCTGCGATTTCAATACCGGCTTTCGGCCTCCCGAGATGGTTAAAAAAAGGCCGGTAGTCGTTCTTTCTAGGGCTAGGCAGCAATTGGTTACGGTTGTTCCCATCTCAACAACGGAACCAGATCCAATCGAGAAATGGCACCACGAATTGCGCGTATCCTCGCTGCCGGTTTCCTTTCGGGGAAAACGGCACTGGGCGAAGTGCGATATGATTGTCACGGTAGCTTTTTGGCGTCTGGACCGCATTTGCACAGGAAAACACCCTACAACAGGAAAAAGGATGTACGTTTCGCATGTTGTATGCCATGAAGACTTTGCGGCAATTTGCGACGCGGTTTTGCATGGCCTTGGCCTTAATACGACTTGATTTTTCTAGGATATTGGGCGATAATTTCTATGTTCCACTTCGGTGGCTTGCAAGACTGTGCTTCACCGTACAGCAGGCAACGACAAAGGCGATTGCAAGCTGGTCGTTGCCTTGATTAAAAGGCCCTTGGTAACTCTGGGGCCTTGTGCTTTTCTTGGCCAGTTCCGTTGCCCCGCAATTGGGACAAGCAGTAGTCTTTCCGATGTTGGTGGTGTCGTAGACTTTGCCGTCCTTGCCTGTGCGACAGGTGTCATCCGTTGACAGGTGGCCGTCTTTTTTTAACTCAACACGGCATTTACCGACGAATGTATTTGACACGCCAACATGATCGGCAATCTGTCTATCACTCATTCCCGCGCCCTTCGGATGAAGCAACGCGGCTTTGACGGCCTTGTCGCGGGACAAGAGTCTCATGGTTTTCTCTGTTGGTGATTAAACTGATTCCAGGTAGATGGTGGTAACACCAGTCTGACTATTCTCCACAACGTCGGCCACGCGAACTGGACTATGCAAATCGAAGTTCTCTGCTTCAGTGAAGGCATTCCAGTTAGTCTCTCCGGACAAGGATATTTGCCACGGCATGTAACCGACCTTACCCCTACCAATCAAACCTATTCCAATACCTCCCGGCGCATTGGCAATAATTGTTCCAATTGAAAGTTCCACGGCTACCACTTCCTCATAGGAATCAGATTCGCTGTCATATCGGTGTTCTTCTTTAATTCTTCCGCCTTTCCGACACACCACAACAACGTGGCGACCAAGTTCCTTTCGTATTCGATCAATCACTCGTTGCTTTCTTTCCCTTTCCATCTGCTGGACCATAGGGTGGAATTGTGCAGCGTCAACAAGTCTCTTCATTTCCTGCGCTTGCTCTAATGTATACTTGCTCTGCAACATACCACGAAAATAATTGACCTTGTAATCACAGGCATCGAGAATCTTTGTGTGTTTTGCTTTCGGAAGCCATTGTACTTCGCCGTGCTTCCACAATCGCTGTTCAACAAAAAATCGAACAGTTTCGGCAACCGTCTCGCCTTCGTTGTCGTCGTCATGCCAAAGGTCTGGGATGTCTCTTCGCAAGCACTCATGGAAACCGTGTCCCATTTCATGAGCAACGCAACGTGGTTCATGTTTAGATGGATCAATTGTTACAATCCCCTCCGATTCGCTTGTGCCCTCCCACGTTGGCCAATCACATTCCACAAAACGACATTCACCGATTCGCTTGTACGGCAATCCAACTTGTTCAAAACTGTCTAGCAAAGCAGTCGTCTCCTTGTGTGCTCGCTCAAACTCGGCTTTCCAGTCGTTGGTCATAGTGAAAGTCCTTTCGTGAAGATAGTAGGTGTTTGCCAGTGATCGATCGTACAAACGCTTTCGACTGTCATTAAAGTTTGCCGCTCTTGTCTCTTCGCATATAAGAAACCAATCCTTCATCTCGCCACGATCTCCGGGTTCGAGGCTTCGCATTAGATGCTGCAACAACCGTTCTTTGCTTCTCAAACGCCGAAACGTCGGCAATGTCAATGAGATAGCTGGCGCGCACAGAGAGGGAAGACGCGGCGTTAATAGCAGGCAACTCGCCGGAACGAATCCAACCGATAACCTTGCGGCGTCCAACGCCCCACATCTTGGCAAGTTCGGTCGGAGTCAACTTCGTTTTATGGCCGACCTGTTTTTGGTTGTCTGCTCGTGCCATCACCGATTCCTTCCTTAGAAAATGTGCCTAACTCCTTCATCAAACCGCCGTCTTCGCACCACGGGACGCGGCTTAGCAACTTCGCGGCTTAACTCAAAACGCTCCAAATCCTCCACGTCAATGCGATAACGCGACCGAATTCCGTGCCTTGCAGATGCGTTAATGGCCCTGAGTTCACCACTCCGAATCCATGCCATGACGGTGTCAACGCTGACGCCGAATCGTCTTGCGACTTCTTTAGGTGTGATTTTTGTTCGTTCTTGGTCGGCCTGGTTTTTGACCATTGTATGGTTCCCTTTTTTAGAGACACATGGAAGCATATCGAAACGACCGAACATGAAAAGCCCCCGAAGTCACAAAACAAAGCCTAGCAATCTAAGCGACTGCTCTATCTCCAGATTTCTTTTGCTGACCCTTGCCGCCGATGGCACTATAGATTCAATGCTGCGATTCTTAGATGAGGTGCATCGGTCGCAGAATCTTTCCAGTGCCTGCCTACTGATGCAAATGCGCCCGCCAGCACGAACGGCTTCAAGCCGTATGCCACGTATGCCAGTGTTGATCCACTTGCGGATTGTTTGGTGGTGGAACGGCCCGCCAGGAGCGATCTGAGCCACCTGGGCAACTGTCATCCATTCGCCTACACATTCGAGATTTGAATTAACCATATCGCACCTCTAGTGCCAAGACTTTGGTTTTCTTCTTGTCACTATGATTTATACAAAACAAAGTCTTGCGCCAATCCCGCCAATGCGTTCAAATGCCCCTGGATGGCTCCTAGGTCGTCCTAGACCGTTTGGACGCAAACGGCGCTCGTATTCTCCACTTCTACGTGTGCGAGTGGGGCTTTCTGGAACCCAATAGCCCGCAATCTTTCCAGTTCTGTCTCCGAAACCACCCTTCGCCGCTTTGGAAGCATCAATTCCGCCACGGCGTCGAATCGGTCAACCGGAAATAAAACCGTCGCCCCATCGCTCCCATCCTGGTGGACGGTCACGCCCGGCAGGGTCATAAGCCGCTTGGTGGTCGGTCCCTGGCCGTTGGTCGATGCCGCTAGAGTCGATGCCCCCCAAGGGAAGATGTGACCACGTTTGCATGGGATCATTTGCAACCACGGATCGTCAACCCGAACACTTTGGCCGTGTTGAGCATGAAATGATTCTTCGTACCGAACACGGTACGTTTTTCCAAA
>CAZNMP010000060.1:0-10721 GCA_964573875.1 uncultured Planctomycetaceae bacterium
CGACGTGCAATTGGCCGCCGCGCTGGCAGGCGCCGAGTATCCGGCGGGGTTGGGCACGCTGCTTGCGAAGTTTTTGGGCAAAACGCCGGCGAAGCATGAGACGCGGACGGACTGGCGTCGTCGTCCGCTGTCGAAGCGGCAGGTGGAATACGCCTTGAACGACGTTCGCTATCTGCCGGCGCTGCGCGACAAGCTTCACGACATTCTGCAACAACGCGGCCGGCTCGATTGGATGGCCGAGGAAATGACCACGGCGTTGGAGATCATCCAAAAGGCCATGTCGCACGATCGTTGGCGGCGCGTATCGGGCAATGCGGGGATCGACGCGCGCGGCTTGGCGATCATCCGCGAGTTGTTTCATTGGCGCGATGCCGAGGCCCGGCGTCGCGATCAGCCGGCCCGGCGTGTTCTGCGCGATGATTTGATCGTCGAGCTTGCGCGGCGAGGGTCGGCCGATCCGGCTCGGATCCGCGCGGTTCGCGGCATGGAGCGAGGCGACTTGCTGCGGCGTTTGGACGATATTACCGGGGCGATTCAGCGCGGATTGGACTTGCCCGAGGCCGAATGTCCGCCGCGTGTGGTGCGTGAGCAAACGCCCGAGCTTTCGGTGCTGGGGCAGTTTCTCTTTGCGGCGTTAGGCAGTATATGCCGCGAGGCTCAGCTTGCGCCCAATCTGGTGGGCACTCCCGGCGACATTCGCGAATGGATCGTATATCACACGGCATCGAATCGTGCGAGGCCGGCCGTTGCGCCGCAACTGGCTCGCGGTTGGCGAGCGGAATTCGTGGGGCGGCTGTTTGAAGACCTCTTGGCCGGCAAGCTTTCGGTTCACGTCGGCGAGCCGAAGTCGGATCATCCGCTGGTGTTTCAGGAAACTACTTCCGCAGCGGAGCCGTAGACTGTTCGGGCCGGATGGGACGCGGAGCGGGTCGCATTGCCTCGGACGTTGTTCTTTGGTTCGGCTGGTTGGCGATTTGCTGTCCAGCAGGATCGTCGAGGTAGTACAGATTGGTGGCTTCGCGGATCAACCGTGCGCCCAGCGGTTTGCAATAGGCCTCGGCGCGGAAGATGTGATTTCCCGACGTTTCGGCTTTTGCACGGACCTTGAAGATCATTTCGGCGCCCGGCGCGAGAGATGCGATCGGTTGGAATGTTACTTGGCCCGCACCTAGACGATTGGGGCCGCCTTCGGCTTCGGTTGGCTCGATGCCGCGCGAGAAGTAGGCAAACACTTCGACGCCGTCGGCGCTCTTGGTGCCTCGGTTGCGGATGCGAACTTCGTAGACCGCTTCATCACCGACGGCCACCGGGCCTTCGGGATCTTTCACTTCCATCAACAGATTGGCCACCGCCTCGACGCGCGTGACAGCGGCGGAAGAAGCGGTCAGTTCATCATCAGCGGCGGCGCTGACTTGGAAACGGCTGACGCCGGCGGTTCCCAAAGCGAATTTAAGCACAAAGCTTTGCTCGACATCCGGGTTGATGCTCTCGATGACCCATTCCAGCTTTGTGCCGGACGCATCGAGGCGGGCATCATCCACGCCGGAAAGGAATTTAACCCCGGCCGGCAAAAGAACTGCCATTCTGACGTTTTTCGCGGGCGCAGTTCCCGGGTTGGCGACGCGCACGGCATAGGTGGTTGCGGCGCCGACGAATTGCATCTTCGGGCCTTCCACATCGAGTTTGAGACCGGCTCGGCGCACGAATACCTTTTCGGCTAGTTCGGTATGGATGCCGCCATCGGCGCGGGCTTCGACCTGGATGGTGAGGTTGCCGGCTTGGCGGGCGGTCAGTTCCACATCGAGCGTTTTATCTTCGCCGGCGGCGAGCATTCCGAGTTTGTGTGTGGCGGGCACGTTTTCTCCGCCTCCGATGGGCATCAGCATCAGGACGACGCCCTCGGCGGCTCCATTGCCCGAGTTCGCAAGTTTGAGGCGATAAACTTCCTTCTTGCCGTAGAGGACGTCGCGGGGGCCTTCGAGTTGCAGTACCAATTTTGCTTCTTGTACCTCGATGGACGCCTGTGACGCGACCGGCTTGGTATCCCAACGGATGGCCAAGTCTAAAGGTTTGCTCTGATGGGGAATAATTTTCAAGGATAACCGTTCGTGACGCTTGCTGTCGAGGCGGCCAATGGTCCAGCGGATGCTTTCGGCCGTTTGCGTTGCAGCGGGATTGGCCTGCGCCGTGCCTGTGCTGGCTTCGATGCCGGCAACCTCGGCCCAATCGGGCAACGATACGAAGACGACTAAATCTTCGGCAGCCGATTCGCCGCTGTTCTGGATGTTGACTTCATAGGTGGACGCCTTGCCGATTGCAATGCGGCGGGGTCCCAAGGTTTCGACGCTCAGGGCCGGTCCCCGACGAGATACCAATACGTCACCCTCGCTATCGGTCCTTGCCGGTGCGAGTGTCTTTTCGATTGGTTGGGTCGTTGGGCGGATCGTCTTGGGCATTGGTTCCGCGGCTTCGGCCAGAGGACGCATGGCCGGAGCGGCTTTTTCCACAGGTTTGGCCAGTGGCTGAAGGATTTGTGGTTCGTTGCGGGGCAATTCCGGAGCGGGTTGGGCCGCGGGAGGAGTTGCGATGCTTTCCTCGGGTTTGACTCGCTGGGCAAGGATCGGCGTAGGGGCCGGCGACGCTGCGACGGCCTTTCCGGCCGGGGCCTTGCTCTCGGCGGGTTCCGATTTAACGGCCGGCGATTTGCTCGGTTTTTCAGCCGATGCGGAATCATCGCCTGCTCCGAACACGGATTGGCGAGCCGTTGTCAGACGTTCGTGCAACGGTCGGGAATCCGTCTGGGGCGTATTCGGCAAATCGGCCAAGTTGTCGGCCACATCGGGTGGCTCTGCAACGACCGTCGGCATCGCAACCGGCTCTTCGCGGACAGGAACGAGCGAGGACTTGCGTTCGACCTTTTCGACTTCGTCTTTTTCGATATTCTCCGGCGTAGCCGAGACTTCCTCGTCGTCGAACAGTTGGGCAGTGGCGGAAGGACGACGCATCGGTTTGGGCGTTCCTTCGGCGGAGCGAGTGACTGCAAGCGGCGTATTCTCGGGCATGAACTCGCCATCCGCACCGTTTTTCTTTTTCACCAAAATACGTTGTTGCGGCACACCAGTATCGGATAGGATACTGCCGGCTCTTTTTGTGCTGGTTGGAGGGATATCCACAGCTTCATAGGGATTTTTTGTGGAAGGCTTTTTCACATAGGCCTTGGAATCCGACTTGGGTGAGGCGGTCTCTTTTTTGGCGTCCTTCTTGGATTTGTCTGTTGGGATGACGCCGCCAAAGATGGTTTTCCCGAAGTCGTCGAGACGATCGACGAAGTTTTTTTCTTTTTGCACCGGGGCATCGCTTTGCGCCAAAGCTATGTAGGGGATCGCAAAAATACCCAACGCCAGAAGAACCGGGGTGATGTTCTTTATCAGCATGATGGCACTTTACCCAGCTTGATATTTTCAGCATCCAATAATACAAATCCAATAAGGGGTATCGGTCGGAGTGATTTTCCCTGATTAGTGAACTTTTCCGATTTGTTTGAAAAGGAAAGATGGGCTAGTACGGATGCTGTGGTGTATTTTGGGGGTGACGAGGATTGCGGATGAGAGAGGTGATGGAAACGCAGTGCTTAGTGTACGGATAGATGAGGTGGGGCACGGTGGATAATTTGGGATTGTTGGCAAGTTGGGTGGTGAGCGAAGTATGCGCAAATGCTCTGGTGGGGCTTCGGACGCGGCAATTCGGTTTGCTTCCTTACAGGGTGTAAAGCAATGGTTGATTGGTTTGCGTAGGCCCACCAAGGTATGCGACCTTGGCCCACCCTGCCGTTGGAAATGTGGCCTAGACCAAGAATTCCGGCTCGATGACGCGCATGTTGCGCCAATGTCCTTGGAGAAACCGGCTGCAGTAGGTTAATCCGAGGACGCAGACCCAAATGGTAAGAACCGTCCAAGATTGAAACAGTCCCCAACCGGCGAGACGGATGCCTGTCCAGATGGTGATCAAGGGGATTGGGGTAATGAGCAAAAGGGTGAAGAATATGAATCGCGTGTCGCCCGCGCCTTTCAGGGCACTGACGAAGACGATATTCAAGGCATCGAAGAGGCAGTAGGCCGCGACGAAACGCAACAAGATTATGGTGGTTGTGCGGAGTTCCTGAAAGCGTTCGGGCGAAGTACCCGCGGCGTGTCCCCAGAGGAGCACGTCGGGGAATAGCACGTAGATGGCGGCCATTGTGCCCATGTAGAGCATGGCCAGGGATAGGGCGGTCCAGGTAGCGCGGGCGGCCAGTGCGGGCCTATTATGCCCAAGTTGCCGGCCGACGATTGCACTTAGCGCGATTCCTAAACCGAGCATCGGCACAAAGGCAAGATTGTTTACATTGAATGCCAAGGTGGTGGCGGCCATGTCTTCTTGCCCAAGATTACCGACCAGAAGCAAGAACAGTGCGAAGCCGACGATTTCAACAAGCAATTGCAGGCCATTGGGGCCGCCGAAACGCAACAGTCGCCGGAAGAGCGCGGCGTTGAAGAATCGTCCGCTCCAAAGATGGTAGGGGCGACGATAGCGCGGCTGCATCATCCACACGGCATAAGCGAAAACACGGAACCAGAGAGAAACGACGGTCGCCCAGGCGGCGCCTTCGATTCCCGCGGCGGGCAATCCAAAGTGGCCGAAGATCCAGCCGTAGTCGAGCACGACGTTTATCAACGAAGCTGTCGAGTCGATCACCATGACCACGCGATTTTTTCCTAGGCCTGTGAAAAAGGCCGATTGTGCGGCGGCGATGATTTCGGCGCCGGCACCGAAGGCGGCGACTTGAAAATAGATCGTTTCCAAGTCGGCCAAGGCAGTTTGATGGCCGGATGCGCGGAAAATCCACGAGGCCAATGGGATTGTGGCCAAAAAGATGGGGATGGAATACAACCCGACGCGGATGCCCTGCCACACGGCGGGCCCGATTTGCTCGGGACGTCCCGCACCGTAATATTGAGCCACGAACGTGTTGACGTAGGACGCTACGCCCAGGGGAAAGCAAACGAAGGCGAAATGCGTGAAACCGGCGGGCATGGCTGCGGCCATCGAGTCGGTTGAGTACCATAGCAGGAACATCCGATCGACGAAATTCATGATGGACCACGAGGCCGTTGAGATAATCAACGGAACGGCGAGCGTCAGCACTTCGCGGCCGCCGCAGGGGCGATTCCACCAGGTTGTTCGTTCAGGGTACACGATAGGATAAATGCAATGGGTTGTATGCTAAGCGGTTTGGTAAGGTGTAAGCAATGGGAAAAAGGGAAGAGGGGAAAGGGGAAAACAGTATAACAGGCAGTGGCGGAAGCAGGAACAGGAAGCTGTATTATTGAGGATTCATCACGGAACAAGGTTCAGGATACGGCGGATTTCTTCTTTGGAATTCTCCAATAACAATTCAATGCGGAAATGCCGGATGCCTTGTTCTCGGAGACGTGGCAGCCACTCGGAGAGGTTTTCGGCATCGGCATGGAATACGGTGTTGCGGCATTGGCTGTCGGCGAGGAGGAGATGTTCGACGTTGCGCCGATCACGCAGCCGAATGGTATGTTTTCGACAGGGCCGGCCGCAATCGGAACGGTTTTTCCCTCGTGAAAAGAGACGACAGTAGAGACAGTATTCGGAATGGAACATGGGCGAGTGCCGATGCACCACGACTTCGAGCAATGCGGGATCCGTCGCGGTTGTAAGCTCCAACAATCGTTGGGGGCTCAAGTCGTAAGCGGCAGTGATGCGCGCGGCTCCTTGTCGGTGGAGCCAGTCGATGCTTAGCGCATTCACAGCGTTGAGGGAGAAATCGGCAACCGCCGGCAAGCCTTTGCGGCGACAAAAAGCCAAGCCGGCGAGGTTTCGCACTAAAAGACCATCGGGCCAGTAGGCGGCCAATTGGTTGAATACTTCGGCCTCGCCCGGCTTTTGGATCCGCGGTGCAGCCAGCAAAATTTTTGCATGTTCGGCGCGTGCGATTTGCACCGCTTGGCTGCATTGATCCAGATCTTGGAGATCGGCATAAACACTTGATGCACCGCATTGCAGCGATACACGGATCTGGTCCAGCGTGCAGCAAAGGACATGGCGGATTGGGGCGGAGGAGAGCGGAGATTGGGGATTGGGGACGGGGGGCGGGAAAGAACTCTGTTCTCCAAGTCTGGCATCCTCTTGCCGTAGAGTTGTTAGCGCGGAATCTGCCAAGAGGGCGCGAAGGGGCGGTTGGGCGGAGATGGTTTCGAGTTGCTCAATCATCTCGCGCCGCAGTTTGCCTAGCACGCTTAAGGGGATCATGGGCCGGCCGTGGATTCGAGCGTCTAGCCCTCGCAAGATAAAAGGAGTTTTGCCCAAGCGTCCAAGCTGTTCGGCAAGCGATTCGGCAGTGAGCGGATGCTTGGTTGCCTCGACCAAGGGGTCGGGCGATTGTAGACGGCAACTGGCCCCGGTCGCCGTGGTGACGATGATGTTAAGCGGACTTCCGACGGCGGCCTCGACTGCAATGTCGATGGGCAGGCCGCGTCGCGAGTGAGTGGCGGGGCTGTTTTGCCGCAATCGTCGCGAGGCGCGGGGGTCGTCGGTCTTCCAAACTTTTTGGCCCAGTTCGATCTGTGCAAGATTGATGGAACCGTAGCGAAAAGCCAATTCGACCTGATTGCCGGCGGTTTCCTCTTCGAGGGATCGCCGATTGCGAAAAATTTCGTAAACGCGGCCGCCTTGCTCGACGTCTTGGCTTTCACGGCTTTCAAAAACGATGCCGTCGCCGCGTCGGACCGTGGCGGAAAGTTCGACGACGATTCGTTCGCCGCGTACGCCTCGCACCTCGCCAAGCAATACGCCGCGTTTCGTGGAGCTAGAGCCGGATACTAATGCGGGAGGATTGTCGCCGTCGAGCCAACCATGACAGAAGCCGCGCGAGAAGGCCACTTCCATCTCGGCCACGTCGTCGGGGCTGATGAGCTCTCTTTTCTTCTTTTCAGAAAGAGAGCTTTGGTACGCGGCATCGAGAGCCGTGCGGTAATGGCGCGTGACGCAGGCGACGTACTCGGGTGGTTTCAAACGCCCTTCGATCTTAACGGCGGCTACGCCGGCGGCAATCAGCTCGGGCAGTCGGTCGTAGGCCGCCAGGTCGTGCGGACTTAGCGGATAGCGGATCTCTTGTGATGATTCCCGGCTTCCCACATCCCGGGCGCTTCTCTCGCCGATCAACCCTGCGGGTCGGTGCCCGGGCGAGGGGCTGAACGGCTGCTGATGGCAAAGCACCTCGTATGGCAGCCGACAAGGTTGAGCGCATTGGCCGCGATTGGCGCTGCGGCCGCCCATCGACAGACTCGCCAAACATTGACCTGAGTAGCTGATGCAGAGCGCGCCGTGGACGAATACTTCTAGTTCGAGATCGGTTTGTGCGTGAATGGCCGCGATTTGTTCGATGGAAAGTTCACGTGGCAATACAACACGTTGAATGCCGAGCGATTCCAGTTCACGAATGCATTCCGCGCTGCTTAAGGTCATCTGTGTCGAGGCATGTAACGGCAACTCGGGACAAAGACGATGCAGCAACCGCAGGAGGCCGATGTCTTGCACCAGCACGGCGTCAACGCCGGCCGCTACGACGGCCCGGGCAATACGTTCCGCTTCTTCTAATTCATCGTTGAAGACCAGTGTGTTGAGCGTTAGGTAGCCATGCACGCCATGACGGCGGAGGTAGGTCATCAACTCGGGGAGTTCGACCTCGCTGAAGTTGGCGGCGCGAGCCCTGGCGTTGAAGCCGCCTTGGAGTCCGAAATAGATCGCGTCGGCTCCGTTTTCAACGGCTGCCCGAGCGCATTCCCAATCGCCTGCGGGTGACATCAGCTCGGGGATAGGCGACAGAGAAGCTTTCATATTAGGATCGGTAGAGCAAATAGGAAAACCGCGGATGAACGCTGGGCGGCAGGGCCGCCAACCAATACGAGCTCCCGCTCGGAATAAAAACACCCGCTCCCGTCAGTCGCTAAACTTTGTGAAAAAGTTCACGATCTTTCGGGTTAGTAGTGCAGATAGACGCAGACTGAAAGTGGATCATCCGCGTTTCTTTGGTTTTTTTTGCGAATTCCTTTTTCCTTTCTGTTTTATTGTACTATCTTGGGGCAACTCCGGCAGGAGCATGGCGAAGGCGGCAGCGGGAAGAAAGAGAAAGCTGTCGTAGAGCAATGCGAGACGGCAATCGCCTACGACACAGAATAGTCCGAAGAAGATAGTTCCCGCGGCGGCGGCGATGCGTCCGATGTTGTAGCAGAAACCCGCGCCTGTGGTTCTTAACAGGGTGGGAAACAAAGGCGGCATGTACATGGTGAATAGGCCGAACAGTCCTGAGGAGATGCCGAGAGCCGTGAGCCAGCAGAACATGCTTTGGTAGGATCGAACCGTGTGGTAGGTCGTGAAAAGCGAGCCGAAATACACTAAGAAGCCCCAGACGATGGTATGGCGATAACCGATTTTGCGAGCGATGGCGGCGGCGATGAAGTTGCCTAGGATGGAACTGACCATCAACAAGATCATACCGCTACTGGCCAGAGCGGTTTTATCGGCATTACTCCAGGCGGCTAGGTCGGGCAAATTACGCAGATGCTGTACCCACCAAAACATGAATGCCCAATGGGCCGACAGCGAAAGCGAACAAACCACAATTGTTAGAATGGTAATGCGGCGTACGGAACCGCGGAAAAGATCGAGGATGCCTGGTTCCGATTGGTTGACGCGGCTTTTAGCGGCTTTCCATTCCTCGGTTTCGGGCACGGCCCGACGAATCCAGACGACGATGAGCGCGGGGAGGACGCCGACCAAAAAAACGTAACGGTAGGGAGCGTCTTTCATCAGCAGGCCGGCGACCATTGCCAAGAGAATGCCGCAGTTGACGGCGCTTTGCAGCACGGCGGCGATCCAGGGGCGCCAACGGCTGGGCCAAGTTTCCGAGAGCAAGGCGGCTCCGACGGCCCATTCGCCGCCGATGCCCAAGGCGGCGAGAAATCGGAAAATCAACAAGTGCCACCATGATTGCGCAAAAACGGAGAGGCCGGTGAAGAGTGCATAGGTGAGGATTGTGAGCACCAGCGTGCGGGAACGGCCGAGTCGGTCGCCGATGCGTCCGAAAAAACCGCCGCCGAGCGCCCAGCCTACGAGAAACGAGGCTTGGATCCAGGAGGCATAGCGGCCGACGGAGGCATCTTTTTGGTTCGTGGCTAAAAGCTCGGCAACAAACGGCGTGGCCACGAGGGTGTAAAGATGCATGTCGAGGCCGTCGAAGAGCCAGCCCAGCCAAGCGGCAATACCTGATTTCCATTGTTGGGGGGAGATGTCGCGTAGATGGACGGCTTCCAGCCCCCTGTCCGACGAGGTTCGCGGCGCGTTTTTTTCGGGAGTGACGGCATGGTCATGCATGGGTTTTTCAATGTACTCGGTTGGGCAAGTGAAGACAACAGCTTGGTTATGCGACAGGGCGATATGACGATGGGCAAATAGGGTCATTGTCCCCCCACCGTTGGCAAAGGCCGCCGTTAAGCCCTTGTGGCGGGAAGAGAAATCGACTAGACTGGGAGTCCCTTTTAGAGGTTGGGATATTACTTGGAGAGAAGCAAGTTATGGGCATTCGTCCTCGCACCAGTCACGTCATGAAGTTGAAGAATCGCCGTTGCCCCAAATGCGGTGGAGCGATCAATTCGCAGCGTGTTCGCTGCAAGCGTTGCCATCAGCCGCAAAGCCGCCCGAAAAAGTAGCTTGTTGGCCGTTGTGAAGTTGTTCCCTTTTGGGGAACCGCTCTCGATAATGCTCAATAGCCGGCTTCGATGGCCGACTTGTTCTTGCATGGATGGGCCGGTAGCTACATGATGCTACAGTAGCTTTTTCCGTGCGCATCCTCTTGAACGGATTGCACGACACGGTTTCTAGTTCATAGTTCTTGGCAACGAATGATTCCGGCCTAGGTCAAGATCCGTTTCAGCGCGGGCAGGATGAAAAGCCCATAGACGGCCCACTCTGTAAATAGCAGAGAGACGGCAGCCAGAAAACGGATGATGCCGTTTGACTTTCTGGGGCCAAGCTTCTCTTCGTTGAGCAGATAGGCCAGCATTGGGAAAATGCCGTACACCAAAGACACGATGATGGCGTAAAGCAGGCCCGTGATCGGACACGTGAATATCCGTAAGAAGACTTGGCCGACCTCTTCGGTGAAGATGCCGTAGATTCCCGTGATGAGGAAAACTTCTGTCTTGGAATATGTAAACGCCTTGATCAAGGCATACCACGTGGCAATGAGCAGGAAGTAGTAGAAAAAGCCGTAGACGAGATCGAGCATCGGGTCTGGACTGAGGAGTATTCGCTTCTCGGGCGGCAGTGATCTGTTGTTGAGGATCGCGCATATCTCGGTCAGCAAGCCGAAGAAGATGCCCGAGCTGATGAATGAGATGCTGAGGGGGAGATTCTTGAGCAGTCGTTTTAAGGGTTCCCGGCCGAGGTAGGTGAAGATCCACATCGGGAAGATGAAGAGCATTGCATTGTTTGAGATGCCGGCAATCGTTAGCAGGACTCCGAGGGACCAGAGGAAAACCGTTTTCGATGCAAGCCGTTTTTCAACGTGGTTGTTGTGTTGCATGGCATGTCTGATTGTTGCACGGGGTCACATTACTTGCCTAAGCATAAGAACAAGCAGAGAGCCTGCACTA
>CAZNMP010000061.1:0-10659 GCA_964573875.1 uncultured Planctomycetaceae bacterium
GCTGATCCCACATGCGTCCGGCGTCGGCCAACGTGGTACTGACGAAACGCTTTCCCATGCGTGCTGCTGTTTCGCGGGCATAGGCAAGCAGTTCGTGATGCAGCTCGAATCCGCAATCACCTTCGCCTTCTTGCACGGGCGAAACGTGGCACACCGGCACAAAGGGAATTCCCTCGCGCACGCAAGCGTCGAAATCGTGCTTGGCCAATTGTAGGAAAGCATCATACTTGCTTCGCGTCAGATACCATGTGTATTCCGCACTCAAAGGGAATGTTCTCATCCGTCCAGGCGTCTGATAGGAATCGAACAACGAACGTGTAATCGGACAAATGACAGGATTTTCCTTATCGTTGATGAGATCCCAAGCGCCCTTTTGAAAGCACTGCGAACTGTCAAACGCATACTGCTCTTCGACCAATGCCTTGAAAAGATTGTCGCATGTCGAGAGGCAAGGCGCGCGAAAACCTTCCACGGCGTTCCCCACGGCGTTTTCCAAGATCGTCCGGCCTTCGCGCAGGCATTCCCGCAACTTCTCGACCGTCAAGGCTTGCTCGATTTCCTTGCGATGGTGCGCCAGATGCATCCGCGCAGGCCCTTCGTGTGGAAGATCCAACACCATCTTGGGTGGGATTCCCGTCTGAAATCGGTCATGGTCCAATCCATGCTGGGCCAACACGTGGCCGGCCGCTTGGGCATCGGCAAAGACTTGCGAATACTCGCCGCCCTGTTGCAGCGGTTTGCCGTTGAACCGCGGCACGACAAAAAAAGTCGCCTTGACGTCCTCCTCGCCGAAAAAATCCAACAGATTGTTCATGTGCTTCTCGGTGGAATAGCCTTCCATCGCTACGTCATCAACGGTGAAACAATAGACTACGTCTTCCATTATTCAGATGCCTTTCGCAACATCGGTTATCGCTTCGGGAATAAAATACGAACGGGAAAGAGCCTCGGCGTATTTCACGCCAATCTTGCTGCCGTGAAAACGCGCGCGCGCCTCCACTTGATTCAGCAACTCGCCGAGCAGTTCTTGCGATGCCTTGAACTCTCGGCAGGCTGCTAATTTCGCTTCATACGTGTCGGTGATATCGACGAGATGCGTCGGTTCGGGCATGGTGTGGAGCACCTCGAAGTGATAAAGCCGCTTGGCGCTCCAAGGCTGTCCCAGGTCGGCGCTGCAAGGCCAGCCGGCTTGCCACCAAGAGTCGCAAGCAAGCCGGGCCATGGCGCGATGCTGAAAATACTCGAGCCAATAATGCGAAAAAATCACCTCCGGCTGAACCCGGCGAATCGCTTCGATGCAGTCGCGATAGGTCTCGCGACCCTCGCGGATATCGAAATCAGGGCGATTCAGACATTGGAAATCCTGAATGCCGAGCACTTGATAGGCCGCGACGGATTGGGCCATGAATTGTGCGATGATGCCGTCGCGATCTTCCAGCTTGCCGAACGCCTCATCACCGTTGCCGAAACAGACCACCGACACGCGGCAACCTTGGTTGACCAGCGCCCGCAGCGTTCCGCCGATGGCGATCACCGAATCGTCGCCGTGTCCTGCTAAAACAAGAATATTTTTCATAGTTACTCAAAAAATCCAGGTGCGTTATAGTAAGCCATGTTGGTTTGCGTCGTATCGAGTCGCCCAAACTGTGCCACAATCGGCGCCGTCGAACGAACGCGAATCGAATACTGCGTAAGCGGCGGAATTTCTAAGCCGCCGATGTCCTGCGGATGATCCAACCGCAAGCAGCGAATTCGTTCGGCTGGCACATGGAAAGGAATATCCTTCACCGGCGACTTATTTTCGAAATAAAAATCCAAAAGAACATCCGCCGGCGTGGAACTTGTATTCAACAGCATGAGCGCCTCGTGGGCCTCCATAGGGCCAGGGCCTTTTTTCTCGGGCAAATAGCCGTCGGGAAAATACCAAACACACGCTCCGCCTCGGAGTTGCTTCACCTCGTTTTGATTCAACATTCTCTTTTCACCTTGTTAAAAATCTCCTGGTTCCCAAGCTCCGGCTTGGGAACCCCCTTCATCTCCACCTAGCATTCCCCACCGCATCCTATTCCACGCGATACAATTTGGCCTGCCAAACAGGAAACGAGTCTTCGACGGCTCCATCAACCACTTTCACGGCAGCGCCGCTTAGTGCGTCCGTCGCATTTTTGATAGGCGATTGAAGCCGCAACACGCCTCGCACATCCTTCTCGCCAAGATTCACGGCAACCAATAACTTCTGACCGTTTGGCTTGGCATAAGCACTCACTTGAACACCGTTCGGGGCGTGCCATCCCCACGGCTTCCAGTACGGCAGGAACGCGGCCTTATCAACGCCAAACGCATCCCATGCCTTCCAAATCGCCGGCATCACGTCGTAGGCCCAGGGCTCTTCGACATCATGCAGCAAACTGATCGCGAGACACTCGTTCACGGTTAACCCGGTGCCTTTCCATCCATAACTGAGGCTTTGTGCGGGGATTCCGAAATTGCGACCCATGAATTCCGCTCGGAACACATCGAGCGGCAGCCGAAACGGCCTCGGGCAGCCTGTAAGATGTTCCATGTCGAGATAAACATCGCAAAAGCTGAGCGCCGGCAATGTAATCGACGCAGAGGTATGCCCGACCAGCATCGTCCCCTTGCCTTGTAGCTCCAAAATCCGGCGGATGCGTTTTGCGATATCACGCGCCGCGAAAATCATGACCGTGGGATGGACCTTGCCGTCTTCGCCGACATAGCCGCATCCGTGAAGTTGATTGCTGCAATCGCCAACGCAGGTGATGCTGTCGGAATAAACGCCATCGAGATTGAAATTCCGAATCAGCTTCGCGATGCTATCGATCTCGAAATCCGCCCAGATGCTTCGAGGGCATACGGTAAATACGGTATCTTGGCAATATCCTGGGCAATTGAATGCACTTTTATCGACAATCCTACATTCTTGAAAGAATGCGGCGTATTCCGGCGACTTATTCGAAGCGAGCAACGCATGATAGGGCAAAACCTTCATGCCACCCTTGTGACAATACTCCACGATCGAACGCAACTTCTCGGCATTGGCTGGATTCGAGGGCAGAGGGTATCCCAACCAATCCGTCCAACAATGGATTCCAAGCGTCCGAACGCCTGAACTCTTAACAGAGTCGAACCAGTCGCGCGCTGTTTCCGTATTGGCCGCATGGGTATAGTGCCACTTATACCTTTCCGACGGCATCGGCTTGACCGGGCTTGCCTGGAATGCAAACGTGTACTCTCTCGGTTTGTCCAACGGAGTCGGTTTGCCGACGACATTCAACCGAACCATCGTGGTTTTTCCCTGAGGCAGAATCTCCAGGGCTTTGGATTCATCCGACGGCCGCCAGCCTTCGGCGCCTTCGCAGAGCCATTGCAGGCCCTTGTCTTCATCACCAATCCAGAGATGCGGAACGAATGCGGATCGCCAGCCTGCCGCCGAGACGGATCCCGCGTTGAGCTTCGTCAGGATCGAATTTCCGCTTTCATACCATACCGGAACCTTGGGATGACTATGCATCAAAGAGGCGTTATCCGAACGAAGCGGGATAACGACCGCCAGATTGTCGAGTGTTGCCGGCGAACCCGTACCGCTTAGCCTAAAATGAAGCTTAACGAATCCGTCGAATTCGATTCGGCCGGAGCACGTAAGTTGAAGCTGTTCGGACCGTTGGCAAGAGTCGAATTCCATGGCGCCACGGTGTTGAGTGCGGATTTTGACGAATTCCGGTTTCCATGCGACCGACTTCCCATTTACCGAGGCTTCCCAGACCATGGGCCCCGAAAGCAAGTCGGCATCGAGAGCTTTCACGGAATCGAACAAGCCCGCGGCGTTGAATGTATATTGTCTGCCCCAACAATGGATTTGCAGCGGTTGAGCAGCCGCTAGCACAAGAGATGTCCATGGCTCAGGAACCCATACATCGTCGAGAGCACCTTCTTTTGTACCGAGCCATGAGGGCGGCGCGGGCAAATTCCACGCCTTCTCCTCCGTCATGTTCGCCCCGTCGGGTGTCCGAAGCACAAGGATGTATTGGCCCGGCGAGAGCCCCTTGCCGGGCCAGCGAAGCGACGCGGCAACCTCACCGTCGGCAAATTGTAATGCGCCCTTGCGCAAGACCGCACCGGATTTATCCCGAAGTTCCGCTGAAACGATCGCGGGAACTTGTCCCAAAACTCGAGTTGCATCGAGCTGGATGGCCTCTTTCTGGAACAGGTAGCAAAGCTTGGCATCGAGGCCGGCTGCTAGGCCGTATGACGGGACAAATATCGCAAACAGTAATATCAATAGCTGTATTCGCAGGATGCGATGCAGGGGCAAGCGATTATTACAGTTTCGCGAAAAACCGCGAAGGACACATGCTTTCAGTAGGCAGGATTTACGGGGAATCATAGTTGTGTTTTACCGCGGTAGTGTATGTATGCGCACAGTGCGAAACAGTTGGCAATAGGCAAACCAATAGCGAATTATCTTCTCAACTTGTCCGCCGAAGAATTTGAAGCGACCTGGGAGCAAGATTCCATTGTTTTTTCGGCGTACCGTTTTGCTCGTCGGCGGCAACGTAGTTGTCCGACGTCGTAACTTCCGCAGGTGTCTTATTGTAGTTGGCTAAAACCAAATAAAGCTCGCGATTGGCAAACGCCGAAGCCACGATGCCCTTGGCAAGCGGCTGGGCAAAGAAACTGGAGTCGCCAATTTCAAGCCATGCCCAAGTTCCTTCTTCCGCAAGTTGTTTGTATTGCTTGATCCATCGGGCATGAGTTGGCTGCGTTTGTGTATTCGGGGGAATCGAATCCCAACCGCTGTAAATAAAGGGACCGTTCGGATGGGCCTGATGATATTTCCACGCTTGCTCATAGAAACCGCCTTCTTTAAGGCCCGGCAATCGAGGAATCGGAACGACGCCGCGCTCACCGGTCAAAGGACGGCCCGCCAGAAGCAAGGGGAATTGCATATACGGAATCGAGTGCAAAAACGGCTCGTTTTCGCTTTCCACCTTGGCGACCGTTCCGTGGATGCAGGGAACGACATAGGGCGTATGATTCTTAACGGATTCTCGCAATCCATCGGCATTGTCAACATTTTCGCCGACCCAGAGATAATCGTACACCGGAATGCCGCCCGTCCTGGGTTCGTTCGAGAAATCGGCATGAACTTTGTAGATGCCTCCGCGGCGTTTCACCTCGGAATAGATCAGATACAACAGGTCGGTCACCGCCGCATCGCACTGAGGAGTTTCGTTGAAAGCGGCGACTTCGTCTTTTGCAAGTTCTTTGATCTGCTTGTCGGCGTTGGGGACATATCCCCAATCGTTATAAAGACCGTCCACCCCGAAATCGTCCAGAATGCGCACCATGCGAGGCAGCGCATAAGCGCGCCAACCGGGGCTTGCCGGCGAGCAGCGAGGCAAATCCCACCAGCCGCCGATCACATCGCCCGGCCTAGTCCATTCCTTGCGGTAATCGGGATCGCATCCCGAAAAATAGCCGCTCGACGCATAGGCGATGATCTTCATGCCGCGTTTATGGACCATTGCCACGAACCGGCGAAATCCCTCCGGATTTACCGCTGTGAACTTGTTCCCGCCGAACATCCCGTAGCGATCATTCCATTCGTCCATCACCTGGATAAGCTGGATTCCATGCTCTTTCAAACGATCCAATTCACGTTCGTCGTAATCGTCGGGATTCCATGGCTTTCGGCTCGGATATTCGCCGAGATTGTAGCAACATTGACCGTACAGATAATTGGCTACCAGATGCTTGCGCAGACAAGAGCGGATTCCCCGCGTGCAAAGACCGACGTTCGTAAGCCGCCGCCGATGATCTTCGGCCGTGTACGTTTTCATCACGGCCGATGCGGAAGCGGAGGGGGCTGCTGCTTCGGAAGCAACGCTGGAACATGCAGGCATGGAAACAGCAGCGCTGACCGCGGTTGCCTGAATGCCGGCTTTGAGAAAATCGCGTCGGTGCATCATTCACCTCTTGTTGTAGGATCCTTGTAAAAAAATACTGCCTCACAATTTCTAACTCAACCGTTTCAAAATCTGCAACGATCGCGGCGCAAGAACCCAATGTTTGTTCGGCGCGGCCGAAGCCTGGTCGATTGACGCATAATCCGCCGTCGTATCAATCGTGGCAGGCGTCGAAGCATAGTTGGCCAACACCAAATACGATTGGCGGTTTACAAACGCCGAGGCCACGACTTTCTCCGGCAACGGTTGGGCAAAGAGACTTGAACGGCCGATTTGCAGCCATGCCCAGGTGCCTTCCTCAACCAACGGCCTGTACCGTCTCAGCCATGCCGCATGTTTGGGCCGCGTATCAGCGCTCGGAGGAACGGCGTCCCAACCGCTATAGACATACGGCCCGTTCGGATGTTCCTGGTAAAATTTCCAAACCTCACGACAGCGTTTCATCCAAAAATCATCCTGGGATACGTAACGAACTCCCGGAATCATTCCCCGTTCGCCCGTGAACGGCTTCCCGGCATGAAGCAGAGGGAATTGCATATAAGGAATGGCATGTAAGAATTGCTCGTCTTCATTGCCAACCTTGGCATAACTCATATCGATGCAAGGAATGACATAGGGCGTATGATTCTTCACGGCTTCTCGAAGACCGTCGGCATTGCCTACCCCTTCACCGACCCAAAGGTAATCGTAAACCTTCAGGCCGGCGGTCTGCGGTTCCAAAGCGCCGTCCACATGCAACTTCAAAATTCCGCCCCTTCGCTTGACTTCGCTATAGATCAAAGCAAGCATATCGGCCAGCGCTCCGTCGTAGCGGGGTGTCTCCTCGAAAGCGGTCATTTCGTCCTTGGCCGGTGCTACTAGCGGAGAGTCCTTCGGCATCGACGCCTTGCCTGCATTCGTGATATAGCCGGCGTCAATATAGATCCCATCCACGCCGTACTCCTCCAAAATGCGTGTCATTCGCGGCAACAGATAGGCTCTCCAGCCGGCACTTCCCGGCACGCATCGCGCCATATCCCAAAATCCCAACGAACAATGCGATCCTACCGGCGACCATTCTTGACGGAAATCCGGATCCGTCCATTGCAAAAAGCCGGTCGAGGTGTAGGCCAACACCTTCATGTTGCGCTGGTGGGCCAACTCGACGAAGCGGCGGAAACCCGCAGGATTCAAAGCCGTATACTTGTCGCCGCCGCACAATCGTACCGAGTCGTTCCAGTCGTCGAACACCTGGATCAACTGGATGCCGTGTTCCTTCAGCCGATCCAATTCCCGTTCATCATATTCCCCGATCTCCCACGGCTTTCGGCAAGGATACTCGCCGAGATTGTAGCAGCATTGGCCCGGCAGATAATTCGTTACAAGATGCTTGCGCATGCAGTCCTGAATTTCGCGGGTGCATACCCCGATGTTCTGCAAGCGTTGACGATGATCGTCGGCCGTGTAACTTTTCATCACCGGCGAAGCGGAATCGGTGACGGCCGGTTGAACCTGGGCCAAGCAGGAACTCGCGGGCATGGATGCTGCAGCGCCAACCGCGGCGGTTTGAATGCTGGTTTTTAGAAAATCACGTCGGTGCATGGTTGTTACCTCAAAAATCTCCGGAAATCGGTTCATTGCCGCGTGTCGTGGAAAGGGCTCGCCATGTGTCGATATTGATCGAGTTGTTGACGAATCGGACGCTACCGTCGCCCAGTGCCACATGAACGCCGCCCGGATGTCGGCTGCGAGAACCGAACATGGACGGCATGGTGGAACTGACCGATGCGCAGGGCGGCTCGATAACATCCGCCCCACACGCCGTGGTAATATCGGGCTCGGAACTGTTCGGCGCGAGATAGGCCGAGAACCCCGCCCCGTCGCCCCACCAGGTCAGCCCCCGACCGTCGTCGGCCGCCTCGGTTTGAATCAGTTCCGCCATCAACAAGGTATTGCTGAGGCCGTCTTTGATCTGCGCGAAGGTAAACGTGGTTCGATTGGCAAAAGGCGCGCCTAGGAAAATGACTCCGTTAAGGTCCGCCCGTGGCGTATAGTTCTCGCCGATGTTGGCGTTATCTTGCCCCGTGTTTCCATAGTTCACCGCGTAGTTGTGCTTGGTCAAATTCCAGCCCGAGGCGGTATATTTGTTGGCCGTGTCGCTTGGACAAGTGGCTGTAGCCAGGCGACTACTTGTTATGATGCTATTCGGCGTATCGCGATAACCGGGATGTGTTGATGGGTTCCACGTCTTCCCGCCGAGGTTCACATACTGGTTGAAGAGATTGTATTGCTCGGTGAAGGGGAGGATATAAACCATCCAGGTGCCGCCGAACCAGTCGTTCATGCCGGGAGGCAAGGTTCCCCGCTGCTCATGGAAACCGTGCATGGCCAAAGCAAGCTGCTTGAGGTTGTTGGAACATTGCGTTCTCCGCGCCGCCTCGCGTGCCGCTTGAACCGCCGGCAACAACAGCGAAATCAAAATGCCGATGATCGTGATGACCACAAGCAATTCCACGAGCGTGAACCCTCTTTTTTGCTGTGAATGAGTCATCGCATTAGTACCTTGAAAATGAATAGACTAAGGATCAAGTAATTTTCACATGCGGTTTAATTGCTTCGGGATGTCTACGGGCGTACTTAATTCCGATATTTATCCAATTGTTCCGTCGTGCAAGATTCGTTGGTTCCAAACAAAGTAATAGGCAACCAAATTCCACCTAGGCCGGAGGAATGGGCAACACGAACGGCGATCTGGTTGGAAACGTCCGGCTTCAAATACTTTTTGATGTCGGCGCTGAACGGGCCGCCCATCGTTCCCGTTTTTTTACCGGTTGAAGCGAACGTGCGTTCAAAAACAGGCTCGCCATTCACATAAACCCACGCCTCTTCATTCACGCCCAAAAAATGCAGATACAAATGCGGCTTGGCAAACAAATCGGCAGGTATTTCAATGTTCTGAAAATACCAGCCGTACCTGTCGAACCCCGGAAAACCTTGCTGTTCCCAGCCCACTCCACGATTGACATGCAGGCGGGTTAGGCCTTTTTCCAAAGGGGCAACCGAGGCGGCGCCGCCGCCGAACTCGTTGGTTTTTCGCACGACCGCGTCGAAATACTTGCGATTCGCATACCATTTTTCTTTCACGCCCTTGTCATCCGGATCGGTCGTGAAAATCCATTCCGCCGGAAGATCCAATTTTGACAGTGTCGCGCCATCCATATCGATGCACGCTTGCCACTTTGCCGTAATTTTTTCGAGCGTGATCGGAATGCCGAATACCTTAAGTCCGTTCTTCTTGCACAGCGCGACGAACTCGTCGAGACGTTGCTTGAGGGATGCTTTCTCGGCCTTCGGCAGCCTTATGCTCTTCCCGTATCGGAAATCGCCAAACTCGGTATAGTAGCCAAGCTGCTGCGACAGCTCAAGATACAACAGTGAGATTTTTGCTTTCTTCACGCGATCCAAAATCGCTTCGCTTTTGGCGAGTTTTTCGGCCGTATCAAAATCCGCCCGCATCTTGGCCATGAATTCAGGCGAGAACATGGGACCGTCCGGCGCATAGGAACACTGAAGATTACTCAACAGGGGATTGTCGGACGACTCTCCGCATTGGTGCGGCATTTTGTGCCACTTCTCGCGGAAATCCCACATCATCATCTCAAAATCCCAGATAGGCTGGGCCGACTCCTTGTAATAGCCGAACACGAAATCTTTCAACAAGGCTTTAACGTCCAAATCGGGATTCCACAACTGTTTCGCCCAAACCCAGCCGCGCATCTCGTCGATGTCGTTGGCCTCGGATTCGTACATAATGCCCGCCACGCCGTTCTTGATATTGAATCGCGTGTTCTCGGCAACTACATTCCAGTTGGCCATCGGAACGAGATAGTGAACATAGTCGGTTGTGTAGTCCCAAAGATAAATCTTCGCATCCACCTCATGCCATGCCTTGAGCCATTTCTGAAATTCCGGCGATTCCCAGATATTGCAAAATTGATACTTCCAGGCATGGGAATCCGTGCAAAGCTGGATGATGATGTAGGGATCGACTTTTAGCTTTGTCGGGGGAGGTGCATAATCGAGATAGGCGAGAGAGATTAGATGATTATTTGGGAACTCTTTCTTCACGCCCTCGGCGATTCGGTTGACGAAATAGAAGAAGCTGCCCGAGCGGCCGCCGTTTTCGTCGTTCAGCTTCGTGCAGTTCGGGCAGTCGCAGAATCCCCGGCCGTCGTTCGGGCCGATGGCCGTAACGGTCACGTCGGGATTCTCACGAAATATCTTGCAGGTCTTCTCGATGCTCAGCCGAATCACGTCTTCGTTCGTGTGGCACAGTTGGCTGGGCTGCCGCTTGCCGTTGACCATCGAATAGTATTCCGGATGTGCGGCGAAGTATTCCTCCGTTGGAAAGTAAGTCGCATAGGTGTGGCCCATGTGGTGGTAACGGATGCTGCCGCCCCAGGCCATCGGAATCCGGGCGTGCGGGGTATTTGTTTTGTTACGCAGCGACCAGTTCGAGTCGAACATGCTGATAATGTAGGGATCCCTCAGCTCCAAGACCGGCGCATAGGTTCGCGAGACGACATTGACGGCGAACTTCTCCATCTTTGGCGTGTCGATTGAGGTCGTGGAATACCAACGGCATCCGAGGTCTTCTTCCAACAGCGAATAGACGCCGTGCAACAGCCCTCTC
>CAZNMP010000062.1:0-10569 GCA_964573875.1 uncultured Planctomycetaceae bacterium
CCAACGACCGCCTGTTGTAATTCGAGCCCATTACGAAGCCATAGGCGACGGCGCACTCGCTCACCAGAAAATCGCCCACGTTGGCCTGGGGCAGCCGCCGTGTTGTGACGAAACCGCCTTCTTCTTGCGTGAAAATATCGCCCGACTCGCACAACGGCCCGCCGACAATTACATCGCGTTCCGAACGGTTCGTTGCGCCGTCGGCCGGCGCGATCGACATGGGATGATAGGAACCATAGAGGATCGGCCTGGCGAGATTGTTAAATCCGGCATCGAGCAGATAGAAGAGGTTGTCGTCTTGCCACTTCACGGCGCGAATCTCGGCGATCAAGTATCCGCTTTCCGCCGCCAGGTAACGACCCGGCTCGATTTCCAATCGCACGGGATGGCTGAAACGCGCTTCCAACCGCTTGCGGGCGGCGTCCCAAAGCGAAAAGTATGCCGCGAGATCGACATAAGAATCGGTCTCGCGATAGATCGTCGGCAATCCGCCGCCGGCGCTGAGGGATGTCACCGAAGGGCCGACTTCCAGAGCCGCGCGCTCCATCGCTCCGCAGACCTGCGAGAGGTGCTCCAAATCGGTGCCCGAGCCGATGTGCATGTGCAAGCCCGAGACGGTCAGTTGATAGCGTCTGGCCCTGGCCATGCATTCGGCGATCTGGGCGTGCCAGATGCCGTGCTTCGATTGTTTGCCGCCGGTGTTGGTCTTCTGGCTATGTCCGTGTCCGAAGCCGGGGTTGATGCGCAGCGTGATCTGTCCGCCCGGTTTTCGTTCGCCGTACTGGTCGATCATGTCGAGCGAACCGCAATTGACGTGGATATCGTGTTCCACGCAAAGCTCGAGCGCTTCGGCGTCGAAGATATCGGCGGTGTAAACGATCGGCGGTGGATCGCCGGCGGCCGTGTAGCCGGCGGCCAACGCGCGGCGGATTTCGCCCGCGCTGACGGCATCGACCCGGACGCCTTCGCGGCGCACCAGATCGAGGATGGCCAGATTGGAACATGCTTTTTGTGCGTAACGTACCACGTCGAAAGCGGCCAGATCGGCGATCCGGCGGCGAATCATCGAGGCGTCGTAAACGAAGGTCGGCGTGCCGAACCGTCGAGCCAAATCGACGACCGATTGGCCGGCGATTTCCGTGCGTAGCGTGGACATAAACCGTGAATCTCGTGGAGGTTGCCGAAAAAACAGAAGGGGCGGCGGTTTCCTAGGGAAAAACCGCCGCCCCCAATTATACTTCCCGGACGCGGTCTTGTCAGGACCGCCGGCGAAATAGGTTTTTACGCGAACGAAAGCGTCCGCGGCGTTCTTTAGAAGCCGCCGCTGCCCGAGGGAACGCCGCCGAGCGTCTGGCTCAGCGAACCGATTACCTTCAGGATGCCTTCCTCGATCTCCAGGCGTAAGCGGACGCCGTTCTTAACGGGGGAGCTGGTGATGGTGATGCGGTCCTTGTCCTTAACCTTTTCCAGCAAGCCCGCGAGCATCCCCGCTGAGGATTTCACTTGCTCGTCCTCGCCGACTTCCGAAAGGAATTTGGCAATGGGCTTCAGCGCCAGTGCAACCTGGAGGGGCGGCACTTCCTTGTCGGCCGCGGCCGACTTCGCCGGCTTGAGCGCCTTCTTTAGCGTCTTCACGGCGTCGCGACCGATGGCCAGATAGGCCTTGTCGCCCGCGATGCCCACGACCACGTCCAACGTGTCGCCGACCATCGGCGCTAATTTTTGGTCGGGCGTGGGAATCGAAACGACGTGCAGTTTGACGCCCTGATAGCTCTCGTCGGTCATCTTGACCACATCGCCGCTCTTCTTAACTTCCTCGGCCACTTTCTTATAAACCTTCTCAAGCTTTTCGCCGTCGACGATCGTCGCCCCGGCTACCAACGTGACCGCCGCGGGATCCAAGATCAGCGACGCGCCGGCGTCGGTCTTCTTCGACTCGATGGTCTTCTCCAGCACGCTGATCACGTCGCCCAGCAATTGCTTGGCCAATTTCAGGTCTTCCTCGCCGAGACCTTGGTTTTGCAATTCCTTGGCGATCGTCTTCCGCACGGAAATCAGGTTCGCCTTGGCCTGTGCGACTTTCTCGTCGGTGATGGCGCCCGTTGCGCTGAAAGTAACGGCGGCGTTTGGCAATTGGAGTCCGGCGAATTGGGTCTTGCCCAACTTGACCTCGGCGAACTGCGCGGCAAGCTTCGAGCCGGATTGAGCGGTGAACTCAAGATCCAGATAGGTGCTCTTGCTCTTGGCGTCGATGTTCCAGCCGATCAACACGTCGTCCAGATCGTTCATCATGGTGGTCAATTGCTGGACACCCTGCTTGGCTACATTGAGCCGAACCGCAAAGGCCTCGGAGTCCTCGCCGGTCGCTTGCTGCATCCCCGATTCCATGCCTGCTCGCAGTTGGGCTAGCAACTGGTCGCGATATTCCTTCGGCATGTTCTTGACGGAAGCGCGGATGGCCAGATTGTACTTCTTCGGCAGATCGCCGAGCAAAGCGGCGGGATCCTTGTCGATTTTGCCCAAGGTTTCCTTGGAATCGGCGATATAGGCCCAATCGCCCTTCTGCGTGGCGAACATGGTCTTTTCGCCGATTGGAATTTCATAGATGCCTTTTTCCGATTTGATGTCGTGGCCCGACTGCGCCTTGGCCAGTTCCATCATCGGCTTGATGTCGTTGGCGGGCAGGAAGGCATAGTATTGCGGTTCGCTGCCGCCGAACACCACCGCGCCCCAAGGCTGCTTCGTGTCCAACGACAAGGGGCCCTTCGAGCCTTCGCCCTGCGGCAGCATCAAGGCCATCATTTCAAGCTGCTTGCCCAGGTTGGGGTTGCCGCCCATCTTGCCGATCGCGCCGATGTCGGCCACCAACTTGTCGTAGCCGGCGAACGAAACCGTAACCAGCGGCTTCGCTGCGCTATCCGCGGCATGGCAAAGACTTGCAAGTCCCAGCAATACCGTCAGCGCCAACGATGATAGAAACATCTTTCTCACGTTCATTCTCCTTTGTAGCGAGTACGGACAAAAAAATTGTTATTGTTCTTCTAACGTGGCCGCCTTCGAGAGTCGGCCCAACAGGAAAAACACGCCTTCTTCAGCTTCAATACGATAGCGGACGCCGTTCGGCACCGGCGCGGCCGTCAGTTTCAAGTGGTCGCGCCCCGCCGAGGAATCGAGTCCCAGGGCCATCATCTTGGCCACATAGCGGAGATTGTCGAAGGGGCTGGTCGCGGCGATGAATTTCGCGGCAGGTCCGACGGCCAAGGATAATTCCAGAGGCGGCTCGCCTTGATACGTGCCTGCCGCCGATTGCTCGATCACTTGCTTGAGCGTTGCCTCGGCATTGCGGCCGACGGCCAGATAAGCGTTCTTTTCGCTCACGCCCACGGCCAGCTCATAGTTCTGGCCGATCAAGGCAACCAACTTCTCACGATCCTTGGTGTCGGAAGGAATTGGAACCGACAGCGTGTGGATGCGAACCGAATGCACTTCGACGGCGTCCAACTTGATCCAAGGCGCAATGCCGGGATTCTTGTCCACGGCCGCCTTCGCAATCAATCGCACGGCATCGTTCAGTTTCGCGCCGTCGGCCACGTATCCGCCTGAGAGCAGCGTTACGGTGTCGGGCTTCAAAACGACGGCCATGCCGCCGTCGGCCATGCCGCTGCCGATGCCCGCACGAACTAGATCGGCCAAATCGGCCGAAAGCCGGCTTGCCGTTTGGAACGTGCTTTTTGGCTTCTCTTTTTCCTCCGGCTTGTCCTCATCGACTGCTAATACGCGGAACGATTCGACAAGCTTGTCAACCGTGGGGAATTTTTGCGGCGGAAATCGGAACGCCCAATTGGCGGTCAGCGTTGCGCCGGGCAGGCGGAAGCCGCTGAACTGACTTTTCACGCTTAGCACGTCGTTCAACGCCTGCGCGGTCGAGGAGCCTTCTTTCGCGGTGAGAGCCAAGTCGAAATAGGTTTTTTTCGCGGTCGTATCCAATGTCCAGCCGACGGTCAGCGTGTTGGCGTCGTTCACCGCCGCGACGGTCGGCCGAAGCACCGCGTCGTCGATCTGCTTGCGCATGCGATAAGCCCAATCCGGTTCGCACGATTGTTGCCGGGCGTAGGGTTCAATCGTCGATTTCAACCAAGCGGCGATTTCGTCGCGATGTTTGAAGGGGATATTGTTGGCATAAAGCCGGAAGGCTGCGTCGTACTGCGTGTTCAGCCCATCGAGCGCGGCAACAGGGTCTTCGGGCAAACTGTCGAGAGCGTCGGTGCTGTAAGTGAAGAAGGCCCAATCGTCCTGCTGCTTCACGTAGACCGGATTCGACTCGCCGCGGAGTCTGTAAACGCCGCCGCCGATGGATTCCGCCTTGCCTACGAACGGGGCTACGGTTTCCGCCAGTTGTGCGAGATCGGGAGCCGGAACGAACGCACAGCCGGTCAACTCCTCGCCGTCGGCTTGCACGCAGATGCCCCAGGGCTTGGCTTTGTCGGGGCCTTTCATCCCTTGCTGGATGGCTAAAAGCTTCAGAACGATAATGACATCCTTGGCTGCTTCGCGATTGCCCGAGGCACGGCCGAGCATTGCGACGTTATCCATCATCTTGTCGTACCCTGTTAGGCATACGATGGCGACGGGCTTGAGGTTTTTCGGTTTTTTCGGCGCGTCGGAACCGGCGGCCCAAAGATGCCAGCCGCCCAACAGCAGCAAGCAGCCGGCTAGCAATAACAAAGCGGTTTTTTTCATGGCGGGTCTCTCTCGTCGAGATGCGGGCGCAGACTGATAGACACCCGGTAATTCGCTGACTTTAGGCGAATATTGGTAAAATAATCAAAATTTCACCCCAAGGCGATACGAATTGTTTATGCCAAACTATAGCAAAGGCGGGGGGAAAGTACAGAAAAAAACGCCCCAGCCGAGAAATAAACTGCCAACAGTCTCAATAATTCGAGTTTCGCCGACGACCGGAAGCTGGCAGCTTATCGGGCATCAACGGGGCGGCGCGTGGTTTTTCGCAACATCGGATGGCCCGTGTAGAGATGGTAGCGGTCGCAGCCGAAATGCTCCGACAGCCGACGCACCAAAGCAGCTCGGATACTTGTCATCCGGATCGGCCCACATCGTTCCGCCGCCAGGCAGCTCATCTGGATCCGGTTGAAAGGGCTGTTATCAACCAGCCGAAACAGTCCCATTGGGGGGCAAACATTCAGATATGCCCCATAATAGCTGACCCAATGCCGCACGGCCACGCCCAGCGTGGCCAACTGGCCTGTGCGTCCCCAGACACTGCCCAAAGATGGGTGTTTTGGGGAGAAGTCTGGTAACCCCATCTCCTCGGAAGCCGAACTGGGCACATTCAAATCCGCTAGCGACTCGATTAATGCCGCTTGGAGCCGTTTGAGGTACTGGCCGACCGAAAATCCATGCCAACGGAGGGGAACGATGGGGTAAATTGCCAGTTGGCCGGGGCAATGGAGCAGGCAACCTCCGCCTCGATTGACCCAACGGACCTGGATTTGCCCGTTTTGCACCAACCGGCTTTGCATGGCCACATCGCCCGGCGAACCGGCTCGCCCCACCGTAATAACGGCGGGATGTTCGCACAATAACAGGATGATTTGGCCGTCGTCGCGGTCATGGCATTGCTCGATCAACCGCTGTTGGAGAGTCTGGGCCGTTTCGAAATCGATCTGACCCAGCAAAAACGCTTCCAGGGCAGGCGAGGTCGATTCTAGCGGAGATAAATGGGCCATCGGCGTTCCAACGTGAGTTTACCGGACGAAAAAGGCATGTTATTGTAATGGGTACGCGGGAATAGGGCAGCGCCATTTGGGTTGCTATTTCCGTTCCGATGTTATGTGTTTTGTTGTGAAGGTGCCATACGAGCAAACAAACCGCCAAGAAAAAGGGAGCGGCCTCGGCCAATCCCAACGAAAAGGTCATTGCGCAAAACCGCAAGGCCCGCCATAACTATCTGATCCTCGACAGCTTGGAGTGCGGGATCATTTTGGTGGGCAGCGAGGTGAAGAGTCTGCGCGCCGGCCATGTTTCGCTCGACGAAGCCTATGCCAAGGTGAAGGACGACGAAGTTTGGCTCCTGGGCTGCGATATTGCCGAATACTTCGAGGCCAGCCGGTTCAACCACCAACCCCGCCGGCCGCGAAAACTGCTGATGCACCGCCGCGAAGTCAAACGATTTGCTAACAGAGCCAAGGAAAAAGGGCTCACCCTCGTTCCTTTGGAAATGCACTTCACGCGAGGGCTGGCCAAAGTGGTGCTGGGCATCTGTCGCGGCAAACAACAGCACGACAAACGCGAAGCGATGAAAAAGGCCGAAGTCAAACGCGATATCGCCCGCCAGATGATGCGAAGACGATAAATTCCGGCTTTTTGGCGAACCATTTGCTTTTCTGACACGTAAACACCGGCGTGTGATACTATTTCCATAGGGCTGCTTCGAGCCGAGCCATGCTGTGTCCCTTCCTGCGAGGGGTTTGAATGCTGCAACTGAAAGACATCAAGAAGGCGTTTCGCCAGCCCGACGGCACGGCGCTGCCGGTGCTGGATATCCCTGAATTTTTCGTCGGCGAGGGCGAGCAGATGGTAATGGTCGGCCGCAGCGGTTGCGGCAAGACCACTCTGCTGCATGTGATCGCTGGCATCGGGCGTCCGGATACCGGCAAAGTGCGGATCGACGATTGGGATATCACGCTGATGCCCGAGGCCGAGGTGGATCGTTTTCGGGCTGAGAAGATCGGTTATGTCTTCCAGACGTTCAATCTGCTGGCCGGCTTTTCCGCGCTCGAGAACGTGCTGCTCTCGATGCGGTTTGCGGGAGGAAGGCCCGACAAGAATCGCGCGAAACAACTTTTGAACCGCGTGGGGCTTGGCCACCGCATGACCCATCGGCCCGCGCAGCTCTCGGTAGGCGAGCAGCAGCGGGTGGCCGTCGCCCGGGCGTTGGCCAATAAGCCGCGCCTGTTGCTGGCCGACGAGCCGACCGCCAACGTTGATGCGGGCCATCAGCAACAGATTCTCGATCTGATGCGAGAAACTTGCCAGGAAGAATCGGTCGCGTTGATCATTGTGACGCACTCGAACGAAGTTGCCCAGCAGTTTCCGCGAATCGATCGTTTGGAGGAGTTCAATCTCGTGGCCTGTGGAATGAAAGCGTAACCAATCAACGATCACATTATTTTTAGGTAGGGCGGGTCGAGCGCAGCGATGGCCCGCCATTATAGACGATTCCCGATTTGGCGGGCCATCGCTGCGCTCGACCCGCCCTACCTCTTAGTCTCTAACCCCTAGCCCCTAACCTATGAGTCTTTGGAAAGTAGCTTGGCGCAGCATCCGGCAGCGGGCCCTGGTCTCGACGTTGACCGTTCTGTCGATGGGGTTGGGCGTGGCGCTGGTCGTCGCCGTGTTGATTGTTTACGGCGTCGTCTATCAATCGTTCCATCGCGGCGGCGAAGGATACGACCTAATCGTTGGCGCCAAGGGCAGCAAAGAGCAGTTGGTGCTGAACACGGTTTTCTATCTCAGCCAGCCGGTCGGTAACATCCCCTACAGTTTTTACGAAGAACTGACCGAAGGAAAATTCGCCGCCGACGTGGAGACGGCCATTCCCGTTTGCATGGGGCACACTTACCAAAATTTCCGCGTGGTCGGCACCATCCCCCAGATGTTTACCGACCTGAAATACCGCGGTGACCAGTCGTATGAGTTCGCCTCGGGCGAAAATTTCAAGAACGACGATGCTTTCGGCGCGGTGGTCGGCGCAATTGCGGCCGAGAAGGCCGGCTTGCCGGTGGGCGAAAAATTCCAGGCCGTTCACGGCAGCAGCGAGGGCGGCGTCACCCACAGAGAGACCTTCCATGTGGTCGGCGTATTGGCCCCGACGAACACGCCCATGGATCGCGCGATCTTCGTCAACATGCAAGGTTTTTACGATATCCACGGGCATGAAGATGCCACGGCGCATGAGAAACCAGAGAAAAAAGCCGAGCACGCCGCTGAAAATAAAACCGAACATGGTGCTGAAGCCGGCGTGAAGCAAGAACATGCAGGCCACCAGCACGATGCCGACGAAGAACGTCAGCTTTCGGCCGTATTGGTCTGCATCCGACAGGTGCCGCCCGGCCGAACCGAAGTCGTGGCCAAACAGATCAACAACGGCAAGGTGGCCCAGGCGGTTGCCCCCGCCCGCGTCATCGCCGACCTGTTCGAGAGCATCATCGGAAAGCTTCAGTGGATCCTGCTGGGCATGGCCGTGCTCACGGTGATCGAGGCTGGCATCGGCATCATGGTCAGCATCTACAACTCGATGAGCGACCGCCGGCACGAAATCGCCGTGATGCGAGCATTGGGCGCCAGCCGCATGACGGTCATGGTCATCATCCTGCTCGAATCCATTTTGCTGTCGTTGATGGGCGGGGCGGTCGGTTTGCTGCTGGGGCATGGCGCCACGTGGCTCTGCTCCCCGTTGATTGCCGACTGGACCGGCGTGGTCGTCGGCCTGTTGCAGTTCCAATGGATGGAGTTGATCCTCGTGCCCGGCCTGATCGTTTTGGCCTCGGCCGTCGGTTATCTACCCGCCATGTCGGCCTATCGCACCGACGTGGCCAAGTCGTTGATTACGACACCGTGAGGATAGGGGATAGGGATTAGAGAACAAGCCGATTGAGGTTTGAATTTTTGGAATACTTCAGTCTGTTGAACTAACCAAGGTCAGTGTAAAGAGGAAAAATGGAAAGAAGAGAAAAAGGAAATGACAAACAGACGGAGTTCGCTGTTTCAATTTCCTTTGATACTTCAATTTTCCCTTTTTCCGCTTTCCCTTTTTTCTTTTTTTACACTGAACGTTATTTGGCTAAATAGTATCGAATTTTTTTGAATGTTTGGATCATTCGATGTCATTGCCGGTGAATCAGAATAGGACTGCCGAGGCTCAAGCGGTGCGTTATCGCGCGATGTGCCCGAGGGCTGTCTTGAGCGTGGTCGCGGCGGTGTTGGCGATTCCGGTGCTCGTGTTTTGGTTCTCGTGGTTCTGGGCCGTCATCCCGCTGGTCGGTCTCGGTCTCGGATGGCAGGCCGTTAAAAAGATTCGTACTGCTCCGGATGAATGGACCGGCCTGATGGTGGCCAAGGTCGGCATGGGGCTTTCGATTGCCGTTTGGGTGATCGGCTACGGCTGGCTCTTTTTCGCGCGGACCAGCGAAGTGCCCTACGGTTACACCTGGGTCAGCTACGACGCGCTCCAGCCCGACCCCAATGCCCCGGCCGATCCGATTCCGCAAGCGGCGCTCGACATGCAAGACAAGCGTGTTTTTGTCAAAGGCTTCATGCAAGCCGGGCGACGCCAGACGGGCATCAAGGAGTTCATCCTTTGCCCTCGCAACGGAGATTGTCAGTTCTGCAACCCGAATCCGCGACGGACCGAAATGATCCGCGTGGTGTTGCAAGGCGACATGGAAACCATCTACACCACGCACCTGCTCGGCGTCGGCGGCCGTTTTCAAGTCGATCCCCAAGACCCCAGCGGCATCCCCTACGCCATCGAGGCGGACTATCTGCATTAGCAGATGGAACTATTGTCCCTTCTTCGCCAAACGTCTCATGCCGGGCGGGGGCTGGTGTTCGTCGGTTTGCTCTTCTTTCTTCGGGCTGAGGCAGTTCGAAACGAAGGTCTCGAACACCAGGCCCACGAGCACGGCCGTCAGGAAGATGCCCCAAAGGCTCTTGCCTTCACGCAGCATGGTGAAGGTGCTCGTCAGATCGTCGGGATTTTCGGCAAACACAACCGGCGTGGGGCTGAAGAGTTTTTCCAACTCCTCATGTTCGAGCTTCGCAGGATCGGCTTCGTCGGGATCGGGATTGACCGAGTAGCTTAGCGTCTTCTGACGGCTGCCGTTCATGGTCTGTAGGACATAGACGCCGATTTCGTGCGTATCGGGATAGCGGAAAGTTTGGCCGACTTGGCCCTGAATGCCTTCGGTTTTCAGCCGCATGGTTCCGCCCGCGGGCGGAAGCACGTCGACGCCCAAGGGCTCCGTCTGTTCAGGAAACTGCAACACCAGCGGTTGACCGGCCAAGGCGTTGTGGAACGTCTGTTCAACTTGCGCCAGCTCGAAGGTCATTCGGGCAATCAGCGGCAGAAAGATCGGGCGCAGCGGCAGGTTCGACCAACTGACATGGACCGTCGAGCCGAACATCAACACTTTGCCCTTCTCGACATTGCGCATCACTAAGAGCGGTTCGCCGTCGTCGAGCCGGGCCAACACGCGGCCTTCGCCCTCCGAGGTCGCCATGCGAATGTGCTTGTAAACCAATACCGATTCGTAGATCGACGCGGGCTCGACCAGATGCCGCAACGCCGGGTACTTTTTGTCGAGGAAGCTGATATGCCAACTGTCGCGGTTGTCTTGCGGGCCGGGCGCGCGAACGTCCAACAACGCGGCGGGAAGCAGTTGCCGCTTGGCCGTTTCGTTCATCTGGTTGTAGGCAGTCACATCGACATTGTCGCCGCCGATCCAGAACACGTTGCCGCCGTTGACTGCGTAAGCGCGAAGCCGTTCG
>CAZNMP010000063.1:0-10538 GCA_964573875.1 uncultured Planctomycetaceae bacterium
GCCGGGCAACGTTCGCGAGTTAGCGGCTTGTGTCGAGCGGCTTTATGCCACGGGCCTTGAAGCCGAAGTGTTGATTGAAATGCTGCTGTTGGAAGGGCAACCACAGCGAAACACTCCTCAAAACCCCATGAGCTTGGAGCAAGTCGAGCGCCAAGCGATTGTCCAGGCGATGGACCTTTCCGATTCCAACCAGCGGCAGGCGGCGAAGATGCTGAAAGTTCACCGCGCCACGCTGGCCCGGAAGCTGAAGAAGTTCAACCTCCTATCGTAAACGTCGCGGGGCGGCGTTTTTGTTTGGAGGCAATTGCATTTAATCACGTTGGGTGCGTCCGCGACGCACCATCGGTGTTTTCATCGATTGTGGTGCGTCGCGGACGCACCCTACGCAAGCCGAAGCTTGCAATGGGGGCGGGCAAGTTCGCCAGCTTTCTTTTTTTCTTAGCGTCGAGAAATCAGCCCAAAATCAAGGCCCATGACCCAGACCATGAGGCCTAGAATGAAGGCCAATCCGATGTAGGTCAATACGACCTGGACGCGCTCGTCGGCCGGTTTGCCGCGGATGCCCTCGTAGATTAAGAACATCATCAGGCCGCCGTCCAGAAGCGGAATGGGCAGGAAATTCAACACGGCCAAGTTGGCGCTAAGCATGGTAAGGAACAGCAGCAGTTTGGCATTGCCCTCGTCGGCGTGGCGCAAGGCCATTTTCATAATCATCCACGGTCCACCGAGGTTGCGCGGCGAGACTTGATTCGTGCTGAGCTTGCCGACCGTGCGGAAAACAATCGTCAGGGCGTCGAGCGTTTCTTGACCGCCCATGGCAATGGCTTGGCCGACGCCTTGTGCTTGAAGATCCGCGGTGAGGGGCTCGAAAACCAAGCCGCGATCGGGATTAAACCAGTCGGCCGCCTTGACGGGTTCGAGTGTAACCGTCTGCTCTTTGTCTTTTCGCATGACGGTCAATTGCACCGTGGTGCCGGGCAGCATATTTTGCAACGTATTGATGAACACAGGCCAATTGCGTTCCGTCTCGGTGAAGGGGATCAAGATTTCCTGCTGATCGGTTTGCAGTTCTTTCATCGTCGCCTTATCGGGCGGCAGTAGTTTCGCGCGGACGATCAAATCCTCCGGCTGCAAACCGGCCTTGGCGGCGGGGCTTCCCTCGATCACGCGATCCACGCGATTCAGCACGCGATAGGCCAACCCCAACGAGGCGACTTCGATCGGGCTGCCGATAATTTCCGGAGGAGCGTAGTCTAAAGGCAAACGGGTGCGCACGGGCACGATGACCGGCGTTTTCGATGCTTCCCGCTGAATGACCATTTCCACCGTTTTGCCGGGAGCGTCGTCGAGTTGATTGGGCAGCGTCATCGGGTCGGAAACGATGTTCGTGTCGGTCTTGCAGATCAAATCGCCCGGTTTGATCTCGGCCGCCTGGGCAGGCGAATCTTTTTGCAGGGCCGTAATTTCGCCCATCTTCATCACGAGGCCCAAGGTTCGCATGGGATTCGGATCGACGGGAATTGCAATGCGTTGCGGCTTGCCGCCGGCGTCGTTCGACTCGCGCTCGATCGTGATCGTAATTTTTCGGTCGATTTTTCGGGCGAATTCCGTGCGGATTTGGGCGTAATTCGTAATCGGAACGTCGTCGATCTGCACGATTTTATCGCCATTTTGGAAAGCGGGCTCGGCCCGAGCGGCCGAGGAGCCGGGCTGCGCGACGTGACGTTTTTGAACGAGCCAGGTCTTGCGGTCTTCGGTCAACTGCGTCGTCTTGCCGCTGGCCACGCCGACGATGAATCCGCCGTGCGTGTTGTCGGGCTTCACCTGAACCGTGAATGGTTCCGCCACGCCCGGCCGGCGGATAAGAAACGGCACGCCCTTTTCGGGATCGATATCGCCCAGGGTGATCGCTGCTTGGAGATCGCGAAATTGCGTCATCTTTTTGCCGGCGATTTCGAGGACTTCATCATCGGGGCGGATATCGGCTTGCCAGGCGGGATAGCCGGGAAAAACGGAGCCGATCGTGCAGGGCGTCAGTTCAACGCCCATCGAAAAGGCGACGACAGCCAGGATGAATGCAAAAATCACATTCATAATGACGCCGGCCGAGATGATGGCCATCCGCTGCGGCACGCTTTTCGACAGGAAGCTGCGCGGATCGTAGAGGGCCGCCTGGGCCTCGTCGGTTTTGGCATCGTGGATATCGGCCACTTTCGCCCGCTCGATCTCTTCTTTGAGCCGCGACGGGTTGTCTTCCTGGCCGAGCATCTTCACGTATCCACCCAAAGGTAGAATGCCGATGCCGTATTCGGTTTCTCCCCAGCGGAACTTGCAAAACTTCAGGCCGCCGATATCGAAGCCTAGATAGAATTTTTCACACTTTACGCCGCACATCTTGGCGACGGCGAAGTGCCCCAGCTCGTGAACGAAAATGACGAACCCCAGGCCGACGGCCACTTTGAGAATGACGACGCAATAACCGATCACGTACAACAACGCAGTACCTCCTGGCGTGCCCAACGATCTGCTTCAAGCACCTGATCGAGGCTGGGTTCGCGGTCGAAATGATGATTTTGTAAAATACTTCGGCAAGTGGGCACGATCTCGACAAAACGGAGTCGTCCGTCGAGAAACGCAGCCACGGCGGCCTCGTTGGCGCCGTTGAGGACCGCCCCGGCCGTTCCGCCGGCCGCGGCAACCTCTAACCCCAATCGAATCGCGCCAAACCGCTCGTGGTCGGGCGGCTCGAATCGCAATTCCATTGCCCTGCTCCAATCCAGCTTGGCTGCAATGCCTTCGCAACGCCGAGGCCACTGCAACGCATATTGGATGGGCAGCTTCATGTCCGGCGGGCCAAGCTGGGCAATTACGGATCCATCTTTATACTCTACCATTGAATGGACAATGGATTGCGGATGAATCATGACGGCAATTTGGTCGGCCGAAAGATCGAAAAGCCAACGGGCCTCGATAATTTCCAGGGCTTTATTCATCAAAGTGGCCGAATCAACCGTTATTTTCGGCCCCATCGCCCAAGTCGGATGGTCTAAGGCCTCGGCCACCGTGACTTGGGCAAGCTGTTCGAGCGAAAAAGTGCGGAAGGGCCCCCCGCTGGCGGTGAGGATGATCCGGCGTACTTCGTCGCGTTGGCCTGCTTGCATTGCTTGAAAAATCGCGCAATGTTCGCTATCGACGGGGATGATTTTAGCGTTTTTGCGGCGTGCGAGGCCTATAACGAGCGGCCCGCCGACGACAAGGCTTTCTTTATTGGCCAAGGCAACCGTTTTTCCGGCCTCCAAGGCGGCCCACGTGCCGCGTAGGCCTGCACTACCGACGATGGCTGAAACCACCGTGTCTACCTCGGCGTCGGCCACTAAAGGAGCGACGGCTTCGGACCCGATGCACAGTTCCACCTCGGCCGGCAAGGTTGACCAATCCTGCCGGGCGGCCGCGTTAGGGTCTGTCACCACGATTCGATGAGGCCGAACCGCCTTGGCTTGTTCCAGCAACAGGTCGGTTTTTGAATGGGCGGAAAGCCCAACTGCTTGCAAAGCCCCCCCCGAGGCGGCAATCACCTCTAACGTATTGCGGCCGATGCTGCCGGTCGAGCCTAGCACGACGACGTTGATGGCACGATCGGACATAATGAGGGGTTATTGGGTCAAGGAAAGAAAACGCTCTCGGCGTATTGTACGTGCGTCTCCCCCCAACAGCAACCGCAAGCGACGCGGAGCCCTGGATTGTTGCCCCAGACGCAAAAACTCATTACATTGGGAATAAGTTAGCCTGCCCTGCCCGAAACCGATGTTCGGCAGATCCTACCATTCCCCCCCCCCCGCTGAGATGGAGCCCACCGATGAACAGTTTTTTCCAAAGGCTGTCGTTTTCCGTACTCTTGTTGCTGACCGGCAGTTCCGGGATTGTTTTGGCGGAGGGGCTCACTTTGTATGTTTCTCCCAACGGCAACAACAGCCACTCGGGCCGCTTGGCCGAACCCAAAGACGGCAACGGCCCGTTCCAGACGCTCGATCGTGCGAGAGATGAAATACGCAAACTAAAGAAAGAGGGCGGCTTGCCCAAAGGCGGCGTAACGGTCGAGTTGCGAGGCGGCCTCTACGAGCTGGCCTCTCCGCTTATGCTGACGGCAGAAGATTCGGGCACCGCGGAATCGCCGATCGTTTATCGGGCTCGCAAGGGCGAAGAAGTGCGGCTACTCGGTGGTCGCGTGGTGAAGAACTGGCAGCCGGTTTCCGATCCGGCTGTTCTATCGAAGCTTGACGAATCCGCTCGCGGCAAAGTGCTGCAAGCCGATCTCAAAGCGCAGGGCATCACGGACTTGGGCGAAATGAATCCTGGCCAGACTTGGGGGCAATCGGCGGCAGGATTCGAGCTATTCTTTCAGAATGCTCCCACGACGCTTGCCCGATGGCCTAACGAGGGCTTTGTGAAAATTCCGAAGGTGTTGGGCAAAATTCCGGTCGATTGCCGCGGCACGAAGGGATGTCAGGACGGCGTTTTTGCTTACGAAGGTGACCGACCCCGGCGCTGGATCGGCCAGCCCGACATCATGCTGGAAGGTTATTGGTTCTGGGATTGGGCCGATCAGCGGCTCAAGGTCGAATCAATCGATCCGGAGAAGCGGATAATCGCGCTTCAAGCCAAGCCGGAACATGCTTTCGGTTTCCGTGACGGGCAGTGGTACTTTGCTTATAACTTGCTGCCCGAACTCGATCAACCGGGCGAATGGTATCTCGACCGGGCGAAAGGTATCCTCTATTTCTGGCCGCCGGCGGCCATTGAGCAAGGCCGCCCCACCGTATCCATGTTGCCATCGCTTGTAGTCATGAAGGATGCAGGGCACGTTACACTCTCCGGCCTGCTTTTGGAAATCTGCCGGGGCACGGCCGTTGTGGTTGATAATGCCGTCGATGTGCGGATCGTCGGATGCACGATTCGCAACACAGGCGCTTCGGCCCTATCGCTTTCGGGACGCGACAGCAGCGTGGTCGGGTGTGATATGTATGATATGGGCGACAGCGGTGTCACGCTTTACGGCAGCGACCGCAAGACGCTGACGAAGGCCAATCTTTCGGCCGACAACAACCATATCCATCATTACGGCCGCGTGAATCGGATGTATAAGGCGGCCATTTCCCTGAACGGCGTCGGCAATCGTGCCACGCACAACCTGATCGACAACTCGCCGCATCAAGCGCTGAACTTCAGCGGCAATGATCATCTCATCGAGATCAACGAGATTCACAGCGTTTGCCACGAATCGAACGATGCCGGAGCGATCTACTCGGGCCGCAACTGGACCATGCGCGGTACCGTAATTCGCAACAACTATTTTCACGATATCAGCGGTTATGAAGGACGCGGCTGCGTCGGCGTGTATCTCGACGATCAATTTTCCGGCACCGAGATCACCAGCAACCTGTTCGTTCGCGTCACCAGGGCGGCCATGATCGGCGGCGGGCGCGATTGCACGATTTCCAATAATATTTTCGTCGATTGCGATCCCGCCGTGCATGTGGATGCACGCGGTTTGGGCTGGGCCGCTCCTGGGGGCGATGGGATGAAGAATGGACTGAACGAGGTTCCGTATCGCGAACCGCTTTGGGCCGGACGTTATCCCAAGTTGGTCAACATTCTGAATGAAGAACCGATGGCCCCCAAAGGCAATTTGATCGCCAAAAACATCTGCGTCGGCGGTCGCTGGGGCGATTTCTATGATAATTGCAAACCGATGGTTGCGTTCCAGGACAACCTGCTCGCTCAAGATCCGAAATTCGTGGATCGCGAGCACGGCAATTTCCAGTTGAAGGATGATTCGCCGGCCTTCAAGCTGGGATTCCAGAAAATTCCTCTGGAAAAGATCGGACTGTACCAAAGCGGCGATCGTGCTTCGTGGCCGGTTCAACATGCGGTGCGACCGGTGGGGAAACCTGCTGCCAAGTAATGGTTTTTTATGGCGATTTCTAGTTCTGGGATTCCGGTCCTTACGTTTTTGAAAACGGTTTCAGGGGAGCATGGCCCATGAAGTTGCTTATTGCTCAAACGCTGCTTGCTTCATACATCGTTGTATCGGCCTGTTTGGCCGCGGAACCGGCGGCGTCTTCGGCGAAGTCGAAGGCACTGGTCGGGGCTTATTACTTCGATGGATGGACAGGCGATGTTGCCAAGCTGCTAAAAACCGAGTTCGCTCACCGGCAGCCGGTTTGGGGCTGGAAAGACGATACCGTCGAAATCATGCAGCGGCAGATCGACTATTGTGCCGATCATTGCATCAACTTCTGGGCCTTCGATTGGTATTATCCCGAAGCGGCGAACAAAGAAACGCCGCTGAATAACGCCTTGGGCTTATTTCTGAAGGCGCCGAATCGCGAGCGGATGAAGTTCTGTCTGCTGGTGGCCAATCATGAAGGTTTTCGGATCGGCCCCAAAGATTGGGACGCCTGCTGCAACATCTGGATCGATCTGTTTCGCAAGCCGACGCATCTGACGTTGGACGGCCGCCCCCTGTTGATCTTCTTTGCGCCCCAAGAATTGCATAGCGCATTTGGCGGCATAGAGGGTGTGAAGAAAGCGTTCGACACGCTGCAAACGAAAGCCAAGCAAGCTGGATTGCCAGGCGTGTTGATCGCGGCATGTACCGAGCCGGGCGGACATCTGAACGATCTGGCTCGTTCCGGCTACACGCTGTTGACTGGCTACAACTACAACAATGGCTGGATGAACGGCGGCGGCCAGAAGCCGTTTCGCGATTTGATCGAATCAAGCCGCAAAACGTTCGATGCTTTTGCACAAACTGCTCCGCTGCCTTATGTGCCCGTAGTTACGATCGGCTGGGACCGCCGCCCGTGGGAGCGTGAGAGCTTGCCGCCGGAGAAACAATCGGTGTGGTATCCCGATCGAACTCCACAGTTGGTCGAGGAATTCGTGCGGCTTGGAGTCCAGTGGCTCGACCAGCACCCGCAAAAAGCGACTCCGCAGCGGCGGCTACTGCTTTATGCATGGAATGAGAACGGCGAGGGTGGCTACCTAACCCCCACAAAGGCCGACGGCACATCTTATTTAGAAGCGGTGCAGCGTGCCGTAGCTTCGCCGCAATAATGCGTGGTTTCCGCGCTGAAATCGCCCCGGTGATATGATGTGCATTTGCGTGTTTCTCTGTAGCATCAACGCAATGGCGCGATAATTCGGCATAGTACTTGCATAAATTGTGTGTTTTTCGCAGAAGGAAATGTTCGCCTCACCAACATTTCCCCTACGTGGTACAATAGAGAATGCAATTGTTTACCCCGTAGGAAATTCATAAATGCCGGAAAATCTTCCCGACTCGAATCGACCGCCGGAACGCAAGGCCCCCCCCGCCGGCGGAAATCTCGTTTGGTATCTGCTCGCGCTCGGCGTCGGCGCACTGTTCTTGATCAGCTTGATGGAGACCAACAATCAGGTCGAGCTGAGCTACATGGATTTGGTGAAGCTGATCCAGCAGCAAGCGCCTCAGGTCAATCCTAAAGCGGCCATCGAGGTTCGCGAGAACATTGCGGGCAAGGACGAAGTGGTCCGCTATTCCAACCTGGATAATCTGAAGATCGGTCCCCACGAAATCACCGGCACCGTTATGCGGCAGATTGTCGGCGCCGAGGCCGAAAACGAAAAGGGCGACGCCAACGTTATTTTTCACACGGCGCGTGTAGGTCTGGAAAACGACAACAACTACCTGTTCAACTTGCTGGCCGAAAAGAAATTTCCCAACGTGAGCGCCGAGAAAGCGCCCAGCGGATGGAAAAATTTGATGCCGATGTTTGTTTTGATGTTGCTGATCATGGTGATCTTCTTCATTATGATGCGGCGGCTCGGCGGCACCGGTTCGGCCATGGCCTTCGGTCGCAGCCGCGGCCGGCTCTATGCGCAAGAGGATATCGGCATCACTTTCAACGACGTGGCCGGCATCGACGAAGCCGTGGATGAACTGCGCGAGGTGGTCGATTTTCTGCGAACGCCGGAAAAGTACAAGGTCTTAGGCGGCCGAATCCCCAAAGGCGTGTTGCTGGTCGGACCTCCGGGCACCGGCAAGACGTTGTTGGCCAAGGCCATCGCCGGCGAGGCCGGCGTGCCTTTCTTTAGCCTTTCGGGCTCCGATTTCGTCGAAATGTTCGTCGGCGTCGGCGCGGCACGTGTGCGCGATATGTTCCAGCAAGCCCAGGCGAAAGCGCCTTGCATTGTGTTTATCGACGAATTGGACGCACTCGGCAAAACCCGCGGGTCGGGCGTTGTCGGCGGACACGACGAGCGCGAGCAGACTCTCAACGCGCTGTTGGTCGAGATGGACGGCTTTAGCTCCAATAGCGGAGTCATTGTGATGGCTGCCACGAATCGGCCGGAAACTCTCGACGCCGCGTTGTTGCGTCCTGGTCGTTTCGACCGCCATGTGTCGGTCGATCGGCCCGACGTGAAAGGGCGCGAGCAAATCCTGAAGGTTCACATCGGTAAGGTGAAGCTCGACGAGTCGGTCGATCTGAAGGAAATCGCCAAGATTACGCCGGGTTTTGTGGGCGCCGATCTAGCGAATTTGGTCAACGAGGCCGCGCTTTTGGCCGCACGCCGCGGCAAGCAGGCCGTTACGATGCTCGAATTCAACGAGGGCGTCGAGCGGGTGATTGCCGGATTGGAAAAACGCCAGCGCGTGATGAATCCCGAAGAGAAGCAGCGCACGGCCTATCACGAAAGCGGCCATGCACTGGTGGCCTATAGTCTGCCGAACTCGGATCCCGTTCACAAAGTTTCGATCATTCCGCGCGGGCCGACCGCTTTGGGATACACGATGTATCGGCCCGAGGGCGATCGCTATACGACCACGCAAGCCGAATTGGAAAGCCGCATCCAATCGCTGTTGGCGGGTACGGTGGCCGAAGAGATCATCTTCGACGACATTGCGACCGGCGCACAAAACGACCTGGAACGCGCCACGGAAATTGCGCGCAGCATGGTCATGGAATTCGGCATGAGCCGCCTAGGCCGCGTGAACTATCGCGACCGCTCGCGCGCGATGTATTTGGCCGGCGCCGAAGACATCCGTGACCGCAGCCACAGCGAGCAAACGGCTCGTGAAATCGACGTGGAAATCAAACGCATCATCGAGGAGTCGCTCGAAAAAGTGCGTCACATTCTAGCCACCAGGCGAGCCGCACTTGTGGCGTTGGCGGAACGTTTGATTGAAAAGGAAGTGATCGACACGGAAGAGCTCAAGCAGGTGATCGAGGCCAATTCGCCCAGCGTCATGCTTTCGCCCGGCACCGCCGAAGCCGCGGCACGGCGAAGCGTGGAGACGGAAGTCGCGCCCATCGATGTGAAAAAGGCCGAAAATGGGTAGTGGAGGTTAATACAATAGATTTCCTCCTTGTTTCTGTATGTCAGCAACTCCATATAGCAGATTCTGCACTTTTACCAAGCTTTTTCCTCGGCTAAAATGGTGATTGACCTCTGAAAGCTAGGAGTGAGCAATGGTTTATCGCGGACACGTGGAAAAAGGCATGGTCATTCTGGACGATCCCGTGACTTTACCCGAAGGCACGGAAGTTAGAATCGAACTGTCGCATGACGAGCTGACCACGCCATCGCTTGATGAAAATGGTGAAACTCTCGGTCAAAAGTTGCTGAAACATGCCGGCAAAGCGGTTGGTTTGCCATCGGATCTTGCCGTGAACCATGACTACTACTTGTACGGAACGCCTAAAAAATGAAGGCTGTTTTCACGGACACGTCTTATTATTTGGCATTGGTGAACCCGGCAGATCAATACCATGCGGCAGCATGCGAATGGACTTCACATTTTGCAGAGACATCCGTGACAACCGCGTGGGTGGTTGCCGAACTGGCAAATGCGATGTCCAAGGCTGCCTATCGTCCATTTTTCCTGTCTTTATTGCGCGATCTGCAGACGGATAGTCGCGTGATGATTGTCCCGCCCAGCAAAGACCTTTTTGATCGCGGTCTTGATCTTTACACACGCCGCGCTGATAAAGACTGGGCGCTGACGGATTGCATTTCTTTTTTGGTTATGGAAGATCACGGATTGAAGAATGCCGCATCATTTGACCGCCATTTCACACAGGCCGGCTTCAACATTACGGTGCCGATGCTTTAAGGGGCTTTATCGTTAAGCATCAACAGCCAATCAGCTAATCACCTTTTCGTTTTCGAACTGTTTGCTTCGCATCGAGTATTAATCCTTTTGATCCCATGTTTTGGCTGCTTGATGTCTTGGGGCGAAAGAATTATTATTAGCATCTACTTTGACTGGACATCGCTTTCTCCATTTTCTTAATCTAATCAGTCTTCCCTTTCGAATTCCAAAATAGCGATGAGCAATCTACGGACTACAAGCTTTATCCTTACAGTTGTCAAGATACTATTTGCTTTTCCATTAGCTTTCTTTGGGACAGTCAATGGTATCCGTGGAATTGTTGATCATGGCTTCGATCAGACCACTCTACACGGCTTAGCCATATTCCTGGGAGCCGTTGGTC
>CAZNMP010000064.1:0-10461 GCA_964573875.1 uncultured Planctomycetaceae bacterium
GCGGCGACCTCGGGCAACTGCTCGGCCTGCACCATCGCCGAACAGAGTGACCCAACCGCCAAAAAAACTCCCCCCACATACAGCATTGGCGTTCTCAACATTATTATCACCCCCATAAGCTGGGCTACTTTCCGCGCGCGCCATCATTTTATGGCCGATGCGCATTGACCCTGTTTCTTCTCATCGGCCAAAGCAGGCCATCAGCCTACGGAAACTTTGAATGAGATTTTGCATGGGCAATATACGCAATTTGGGCTATTTTTAACGGGCAATTTAGCCCAATCCCTACAAGCCATTCCCCTGCGAATGCCCTGGCGGGTCAAAAAAGGAATTATCCTCTGGTTTTCCCTGGGGGAGTCTCGACTTGACCGGTCTAAAATGCAACAATAGATTGGGGTTTATGTAGAAATCCCCCCTGATCTTACTCCTTGCGTCCCACCACGGGTCGCCAGCGCCTGAGAGTATATTTACGTGAAACGAGCCCTCATCAGCGACATCCATAGTAATATCGAGAGTCTCGGCGCCGTGTTGGCCGACATTCGCGATCAAGGCATCACCGAGATTTTCTGCCTCGGCGATTTGGTCGGCTACGGTCCCAATCCCCGCGAAGTGATCGACGAGGTGATGAAGTGCAAGGTTTGCCTCTTGGGCAACCACGACCAGGGCGCGCTGTTTGATCCTGAAGGATTCAACTCGGGGGCCGAGCGGGCGATCTTCTGGACGCGCGGTCAACTGGAAAACGGCCCCGGGACGCCCGCCATGCGGCAAAAGCGTTGGGACTTCCTGGGTGAACTGCCCCGCAACCACATCGACGGCAACAAGCTGTTCGTACACGGTTCGGCGCGTAATCCGTTGAATGAATATGTTTTTCCCGAAGACATTTACAACAAGCGGAAGCTGGAGAAGATTTTCGCATTGGTTCCGCAGTTTGTTTTTCAGGGCCATACCCACGTGCCGGGCGTGTTTACCGAAAATTTCAACTTCTACAGCCCGGAAGAACTCAACAACGAGTATCGGTTGGGTTCGGAAAAGGCGATGATCAACGTGGGTTCGGTCGGCCAGCCGCGCGACGGCAACCCCCGAGCCTGCTACGTGGTGTTAGAGGACGAGGTGGTGCGGTTCCGGCGCGTCGAGTATCCGCTGGATCGGACGATCGCGAAGATCTACGATGTGCCCGAGTTGGACAATTTTTTGGGCGACCGGCTTCGCGACGGGCGCTGACGCAAACAAGATACAAGGAATATGGGCCGCGGCTGAACGCAGATAAATGCGGATTTGAGCAGCGAACAATATCGCCCCCCAATCCGCATCTACCTGTGTGCATCCGCGGTTTTCTCTTGAGCGAGTATTTATGGAACGTCGTTTTGTTATCTTTCTGGTTCTTTCGTTTGGAATTCTATCGGGCTATTACTGGCTGATGCAGCAGTTGCATCCGCCGCGTCCCCGCGTGCCGCAAGACCAAGCGCAGGCGGCGGCCGATCAGAAAAAGCCCAAGGCCGGCAACGAAAAAGACAAGCCGAAGGCTGAAAAGGCAGAGAAAGCGGCCGCGGAGAAAACGGCGTCGAAGCCCGCCAAGACCGCGACGGCGATTCAGGCCGCGCCTGAGCCGGAAGTTTCCGAGCAATGGATCTCGCTTGGTTCCGCCGATGCGGAGTCGCCCTATCGCATGTTGGTCACGTTGACCAATCGCGGCGCGGCGGTCGCACGGATCGAGTTGAACAGTCCTTACTATTGCGATATCGACTATCGCGGCGGCTACCTGGGCCATTTGATGATGGACCCCAAGGCCGAGACCAAAGGTTGCGTCGTGCAAGTCGTGGGGCCCGGCACGCCTGCCGCCGAGGCCGGCTTGAAACCGGGCGATGTGATTACGTCGATCGACGACAAACCGGTTGCCGACTATGCCGCGCTCGAAAATATACTTTCAAAAAAGCTGAAGCCGAAGCAAACGGTCGGCATTATCGTTCTGCGCGAGGGCCACGAATTAGTATTGACGGCGAAGCTGCGACGCCGCCCACTGGAAGTGGTTCGGCCCGAGGTCGGCGACCCGCTTTCGATGCTGACGACGTTGCAGCAATGGGACGACCAGAAGCTGGGCGATATCGAGAAGAAGGCCGAGGAGATTTGCGACCAGGAATGTCAGGAACTGGCCAAGGAAGAAGTCGCGGCCAAAAAAGAAATTCTTCATCATTCGACGGTCCGGCATGAACTCGACGGCGTTGCGCTGCGCGACGTGAATTGGAAGCTGGTCGAATCCGATGCCACCCACGCGCGGTTCCGCAGGGCGCTGCCCAAGAAGGGGCTGGAAGTTTTCAAGACCTATCGGTTGGCCAACGTGCCCGAGGCCTCGGTTCGGGACGGGAATTATCCGGCCTATCACTTGGAATTCGAGATTGAAATCCGCAATGCGGACGACAAAGCCCACAAGGTAGCGTATCGGCTCGATGGGCCGAACAATCTGCCGACGGAAGGAAAATGGTATTCGAGCAAGGTGAGCCGCAACTGGGGCGGGGCGGGCTTGCGCGATTACATCGTCTCGTTCGGCGGCAGCACGCCTGAGATGACCGGCGCGATGGCCATTGCCGACGGAACGCAATTTCCGCCTCGGCCGGATACGCCCGATAAAATGCTGACGTTCGTCGGCGTTGATGCCCAGTATTTTTCCGCCGTATTGATGCCCTTGCGCGAGAAGCCGACCGACATTTGGCTGAGCGACGTGCAGCCGATCCGGTTGGGCAAGGTTGATCCGCAGCATAAAAACCTGGCCAATACCTCGTGCCGATTGACCGGCGCAGTGCAGGAATTGCAGCCGGGCGGATCGATGGTGAATTGTTACAAGTTTTTCGCGGGTCCGAAGAAGCCGGCTCTGTTGGAGAACAAGGACTATCGGCTTGGCGAATTGGTTTATTTCGGGTGGCCGATTTTCGCGGCGGTCGCCGTGCCGTTGACGTGGATTTTGCACGGCTTTTATTCGATCACGTGGAACTACGGGTTGGCCATCATTTTGTTGACCGTCTTGGTGCGCGGCTGCATGTTCCCCTTGAGCCGCAAGCAGGCCCTGGGCGCGCAAAAGATGCAGGAGTTGCAGCCTGAGATCAAGAAGATTCAGGAGAAGTTCAAGAATAACTTGGAGGGCCGCCAAAAGGCCCAGCAAGAGTTGTTCCGCAAACACAACTACAATCCCTTGGCGGGCTGCTTGCCGGTGTTCATTCAGATGCCGGTCTTCATCGGATTGTATCGGTCGCTGATGGTGGCCATTGAATTGCGCGATGCGCCGCTTCTTTCCAATTCGATCCGTTGGTGCTCGAACCTTGCCGCGCCGGACATGCTGTTCGATTGGCACGCCTTCATGCCGGCGTTCATTGTCGATGGGCCGGGGCTGTTCTGGCTGGGGCCGTACTTCAATCTTCTGCCGATCTTGACGATCATTTTGTTCATCTGGCAGCAGAAGATGTTCATGCCGCCGCCCGCCGACGAACAGGCCGCCATGCAACAGAAGATCATGCAATACATGATGATTTTCATGGGCGTAATGTTCTTCAAAGTGGCGAGCGGGTTGTGCATTTATTTCATTGCGTCGAGCCTTTGGGGCATGGCCGAACGGAAGTTTTTGCCGAAGACCACACCCGTCGCCGCCAACGGTTCGAACGTTGAAACCCGAGCCGAGGCCAAAGCGCGGATGCGCGCGGAAGCCGAAGCCGCCGAGGCAAAGAAGAACCGCGGGAAGAAATAGCGGACATGCACCCGTTGGACGACACAATCGCCGCCGTCGCCTCACCGCCGGGCGGCGCAGCGCGCGGGATCGTGCGTATCAGTGGGCCGGCTGCGATTGATTGCTTAACGCAATTCTTCAAGCCGAACGACGGACAGGCGATCCTGCCGGGGTTGGCCGCACAGGCCGTGGCAGGCATGTTGCATTTGCCTGGGTTGCACGGATCGCTTCCTTGCGATGCCTATGTTTGGTCGGAGCCGGCCGCGAAAGCATCTCGCGTACGCAGCTACACCGGCCAGACGGTCGCGGAGATTCATACGCTCGGCTCGCCGCCGCTGCTGCAAATGACGTTGCGGGCGATTTGCTCGGCGGGCGCTCGATTGGCCGAACCGGGCGAGTTCACCTTGCGGGCTTTTTTGGCGGGACAGATCGACTTAACCCAGGCCGAGGCCGTGCTGGGAGTGATCGACGCCGGCGATTCACATACGCTGAAGGTGGCTCTGGAACAATTGGCCGGCGGACTTGCGCATCCTTTGCAGCAGTTGCGGCATTCGTTGCTGGATTTATTAGCTTGTCTTGAAGCCGGTTTCGATTTTGCCGACGAAGATTTGGAATTCATCACCCCGGAGGAATTGGAGCGGCGGCTCGTCGAAGCACAAAACGGCATCGAAGCGGTGTTGCAACAAGCGGCCTCCCGAGGCGAGGCCGCCGACTCGGTTGTTGTGGTGTTGACAGGCCGGCCGAATGCGGGCAAAAGCAGTCTGTTTAACGTGTTGGCCGGTCGGAGGGCGGCCTTGGTATCCGCACAGCCCGGCACAACACGCGATTATCTGACGGCCGATTTGGATCTTGACGGCGTGCAATGCCGGCTAGTGGATACGGCGGGAATGGCAGAAGGGTGGACAGAGGAGAGCGACGAGGGGACAGAGAAGAACACGGACGCAATTGAGCGGGATGCGCATTCCGCGGCGGCAAGGCAACGACGCCGGGCACATGTGCAAGTGCTTTGCATCGAGGCCGACAGACCGCTGGATGCCTGGGAGCAAAACGAACTGGCGAATCCCGCGGGTCGGAGGCAAATCGTCGCGTTGACCAAATGCGATGATCGCCGCGTACCACGGTCGGTTGACCCAATCGAGCTTTCCACACTGCCGGGCAAGCCGGAAGTGACGCTCGATAGACTAACAGCTTTTCCAACCAGCAGCGTTACGGGGTTTGGGATTGCCGAACTGCGCAACGCATTGCGGCAATCTGTGCAGGAGGCCGGCAGCGCGGGGGGCGATATGGTGGCCGGCACGGCCCTGCGCTGCACGGAATCGTTGCGGTTGGCCGACCAATGTTTGCAACGCGCGAGGGAAGTCGTCTCCTCGGGCCAAGAAGAATTAGCGGCCGCGGAAGTTCGCACGGCCCTCGATCAACTCGGAAAAGTCACCGGGGCCGTCTACACCGAAGACGTGTTGGACCATATCTTCAGCCGGTTCTGCGTGGGCAAATAGTTGCCGCGTGCATTTTTTCCGCAGATGGTGCGTTTTACGCACAACATTACAGATCCATGTTTGAGATGACAGCCCGCCCTTTTTTCGGAATGTAAACGCAATCGGGCTCCGCTTCGAGATAATCACCCGTCACGGCATAGGCCCGGGCGCGGCTGCCGCCGCAAACGTATCGATACTCGCAGATGCCGCAACGGCCCTTGAACCGATCGGGATCGCGCAGGGCTAAAAATACGGGATGCTTCTGATAGGCATCGATCACCGAATCTTGCGGGAATCGACCGCAGCAGACCGGCAGAAAACCGGCGGGATAGATTTCGCCGATGTGGCTGACGAACATGATGCCGCGACCGTCCCAGACGCCCAACGGAGCACGATGGCTGTGCGGCGCGGCGGAATCCTCGGGTCCGGCCAAGGGATTGCCGCCGCGTTCGAGCACGAATCGGCGATAGTGCGGAGCCTCGGTCGTTTTGACCGCATAAGGCTGATGCCGGGCATGATGCCAGAGCCGCTCGAACACGGTTTCGTATTCCTCGGGCTGGATTCGCTCTTCTTCAATGCCGCGTCCGACGGGCACGAGAAAAAAGACCGACCACATAGCAATCTGTTGCGACCGGAGCAGGTCGGCCAACGCATCGATCTGGGCGACGTTGCGCCGCGTGATCGTCGTATTGACCTGAACGCCCAAGTGAAGCCGCCGGGCGTAGTCGAGCATTTGCATGGTGCGATCGAAACTGCCCGAGACGCCGCGAAAAGCGTCGTGCGTCGCAGCATCAACGCCGTCGAGGCTGATGCCCAACCGGCGGATACCGGCTTGATGAACTTGCTCGAACGCCTCGAAGGTGGCCAACGGCGTGGCCGAGGGCGTCAGGGCCATCGACAGACCAGCCGCTTCGGCATGACGAATCAACTCGCATAGGTCGGGCCGTTTCAGCGGATCACCGCCGGTAAAAACCAACGAAGGTTTGCGAGGGAAGGCCGCGATTTGATCGATCAGCGATTTCGCCTGCTCGGTCGAAAGCTCGCCGGGGGCCGGCAATTCCTGGGCCGACGCACGACAATGCTTACACGCCAAGTCGCACGCCAACGTGACTTCGTAATAGAACATCAGCGGGTTTGCGCCGAAATCGTGGGACGAGTAGTCGGAATGGTGGGCGCTCACTGGTTCTCTTCGTCCTTCGGTTCTTCTTCGTCGTCCTTCGCGCTCTTTTTGGCGGCTTTTTGCTTCTGCTTTTCTTTTATTTCGTTGCTGCGCTGCTCATTCTCTTCCATTTCCTTGAGCGTAATCTTCGTTTCCTTGGAATGGCGGCGCACCTTGGCCTGCTCGCCTGGCGAAGCCGGAAGGATCTCTTTGACCACGACATCGTCGAATTCGATCACGCCGGCCGTTATGTAGGCATAGAGCATCACGCGGCACCACTTGGGCGAATATTTCACGTGCTGCGGCGTGAAATCCTCGGTTTGCGTGTTCCAAGTGTTGGTCGGGCCTTTCAGATTCTGCTGGCTGCGATAAACTTCGCGCCGCATGGTTTCGCTGCCGACATAGTCGCCTTTGCGAAGATTTTTGCCAGCCCCGGCGCTGCCGACTTTGCTTTCCTCGCGGTATTCGCTTCTTTCGTCGTCGTAGCACTTGACGAAAACCTTCACGGCCGGCCCGTTCGAGCGCCAACGACATTGGAACCGATAGGTGGCGCCTTCCTGAACGGGGAAATACTCGCTGTAATACATCAGGCCGGTAAATTCGGCAACGTCTTTGCTGAGATTGAAACGAATGACGCGATTGCCGGAATTGCTCTGCTCGGCCATCCATTGCACCTGACGCCCGATGGGCTCGCGCGGTTCGCCGCAGAGTTTGTCCCAGCCTTTCGGTACGCCGCGAGTGCCGCGTTCAAAATCGCCGCCGATGACCAAATTGGGATTCTTCTTCCAATTTTCCTCGGCAATGGGGTCGAGGCCCGGCTTGCTGCCCGGCTTACGATCGTACAAGGCATCGAGCATCTGCTTAACGTAGAGATGCGGGATTTCGCTCACCGAATTGGTGCGGGCCTTCACTTCGTAAATGACCTTGGGATCGGGCTTGGCCGAAAAATCGACGCATTTGATGACAAGATCGTAGATCTCCTTCTCCTCGCCGGGCGCTCGTTCGACGCTTCCCCAGATGCCGATCTGTGCGTCGAAATCGCCCCGGACGATTTTTTTCATCTTGTCCAGGTCCATGTCGGGCGAAGGCTTGAGGCTATGGCTTGCGCAATAATCGCGCACGTCGCTCATGGCCTCAGGAACGATGAAGCGGCCCTGCTTCGAGAGCTTTTTCCAAAGCATGTCGCCGACTATCTCGCCGTAGCGGCCGTCGTCAAATTTGGAGACAAAATCAAACGGGATGACCACCTTGCGATCATCATCGGCAGCACGGGCGGAAACAGCGAACAGGCAAAAGAAAAGACCGGCATAGAGCGGGAAACTGGGTAAGGAAACGCCGGTCCAGAATGCTTTGATTTTCACGGTTTTCTCTTCACGCTTTTTTAATGGATGTCCGGATTCTCCAATACCGTTTTGGGAACCCGATCTGAACTCCGAAGCTTCGGCTTCGGGACGAAATCATTGCGGTCAACAGCGGACCATCGCTACGATCACCCCGCCTTACTTCTTATCTTTTTCTTTTTCCTTGGCCTTGTCGGCGCCGGTTGTGCCGGTCTCTCCGCCGCCGGAGAGCCGCTCGAAGTATTCGCGATTGAGATCCTCCCAGCCGGAAGGCGAAGGATCTTGCATACTGCCGAGGATTTCTTTTTGAATGTCGGTCGGCAAATTGGTCGTCGTATCTTGGCGGGTTTGGAACTCGCCTTCCAGATACTGTTTGACATTCTTCATGTCGCCTGAAAGCTTTTGACGCTGACGCAAGGCATTTTGATAACGCCCCGCCTTCAGATCGCGTTCGATCTGCGACATGGCATCGATCAACTTCTTCATATCCGTATGATGGAAATTGGTCACCTGGAACTGAACCTGCACACTTTCGGCTTTATTGCGCAGCGCGGCCTGTTTTTCGGCCAATCGCGTGGCATCACGGGGACCAGGGGCACGGCCGGTGGGCCCTTCGAGACCTTCACCGCCTTTGCCGCTTTCCTTGCCGCCGCCCGTGGCGCCGCCGGCCGATTGCTTGCTGTGGTCCTTGATCTGGCCTTTGACGACCGGATCCGGGCACAATCGGCTGGGCGTCTTGCGGCCGCCTTTGCCGACGGCTTCGTCGCCGACGAACTCGCCGCTCGACTTGCCTTGGCGTCCTTCGCCCGACCGGCCGCCGATTTCGCTGGTGTTCGGCAACCGATTGCCGGTGATGCCCTTGGCCGTAAAGGTCGAGATGGGTCCATCGACGGCGTCCCAGCCCACACCCTTGTCGGGCGAGTCGGCTCCGCTGCTCGACACGTCTTCCATCTCGTCGAACAGGTCTTCTTCCTCTTCCATCAAGTCGCCCATCATGTCTTCGAGTTCGCCGGGCAACTCGGCCATGGGCGTTTCCTTGTCCTTGTCGGTCAGGGTTTCTTCCTGACTCCATTTTTCACGGTCGGGCGTGTCGGGCAGCCACTTTTCGAGATTGACCTTCATTTCCTCGGCCATCTCCGCGCCTAACTGTTCCAGCGGCACGGCAATGTCGGCCGACTTGGCCAGCAGGGCATCTTCGGCCATCTTCAGTTGTGTCTGAATCTCAGACAGTTCCTTGGCCATCGAGGAATTCGCGAAATCCTGCTCGGGCAGCTTGCTGAAGTCGGACTTCATCTCCTTCATGAACTTCGACCAGTCGTCCTCGGTCGCCGCCATGCCTTTCAGAGCTTCCTCCTCTTCCTTCGTGAAATCTTCCTGCGGCTTCTTCGCCAAATTCTCCGTGGCCTCGATCACTTTCTTTTGTGCTTCGAGGAACTTGTCGAGCTTGGCGTGCATGTCTTCCAGCTTTTTCTTCGTGTCGTCAGGCAGATCGCCGCCAGGCCGCTTCTTCATCTCCGACAACGCTTCCGCCTGGGCTTGCCGCGTAACGTCTAACAACTTCCGCAATACGCTGATGATGCGATCCTGCGCGGCGGTCAACTCGGGAGCGGGCTTGGCAAAGTCGGCGGGGGACTTGAGCTTCGCCATGCTCTCGGAGATTGTTACGGCCTTGAGCATTTCGCCGAACGCAAGGTTGTTAAGAATGCGTTTGATCGATTGCCGCTCTTCTTGTTGCGTATCGCCGATCGATTTGACGATATCCGACGAACTCTTCTGAATCTCGACCTGCTGAGTGCGAATCGCGGAAGCCAGGCCCACGCGCTCGTCAATCTTCTCTTTCTTCAATACTTCCGCGGCGCTCGCCCTCGCGTGAATTTGCTTCTCCAGAATCTTCCAGATATTACCTCGCAGACTTTCGATCTGCTCCAAGGCAGCGGAGGCCTTGGTGTCTTCAGCCACGATTTTTATCGTATACCAGCCGCTGGCGGTTTCTTGGGGGCGAAGGTCGAGCGACCAGTCGTTGACCACGCGCTTGTCCCAAACCACCGCGCGAACCATTACGGTTTGGCCGGGCTTAAGCGTATTGGCTTTCAGTTCCAGCGAATGATGGCACACGGCCGTGGTGGTCGAGTCGCCGGTAAAGTCGTTCCATTGCTTGACGACCGTAGCGGGGCTGGCGTCCGAAGGGGCCTTGTCTTTGTCTTTCTCATCCGATTCGGCCGCCTTGATCTTCATTTCCAGTTGCAAATGGTCGATGCCGTGGTCGTCGCCCGCACGAACCATCACCGGCACCACGGAACCCGGCGAGGCCGAGCTTTGACGGGCGGGCTTGAGCAGTTCAACAGTTGGCGGCTTGTCGGGCACCACCGTGATGCGGTTCATGCGAGGGTTGGGGTCTGTATGGCCGGCCTCGTTGAACAACTTGGCGAAGTACGAGCCATTTTTCAACAGCGGGATCGAAGCCACGATCAGATTGCCGTCTTGCTCGACCTTGCCGACGTAGCGAGTGCCTTCCGATTCGAGATAGCCCTTGGCCACGGGCGACGACGTGCGCATCCGCAATTCGGCGACCGTATACTGCGGGGCGTCGAGATCCATGCCCTTTTGGGCCATCGTCTCGCTCTTGCGGCCCAGATAGGCCGGATAGTGGAACACCACTTCGACCGAATCAACCACCGGCTTTTCGCGCACGTCGATGGCGTATTTCTCGGATTGCGAATCGCCGATTTCCAACCGATACTTGAACGGCTTCAAAACGGTGGGAACGGTCAATTT
>CAZNMP010000065.1:0-10389 GCA_964573875.1 uncultured Planctomycetaceae bacterium
GGAGACCCCGGCTACGCTATTCGCAACGGACACGGCGACATCGACCCGTGGATCTGCATCGACGGCCATGCTTTGTTCCGCTTCGCCACGGAAAGGGTCACCGAGATCATCCGCCAGTCGATCGCCAAAAGCGGTTGGATCGCTGATGACCTGCGTTGGATCGTTCCGCATCAGGCCAACGGTCGAATCATCAAGGCGGCTGCCCGGCGCGTCGGCATAGACTTCGAACGGTTCTTTCTCAACGTCGAGCGCGTCGGCAACACATCCAGCGCAAGCATTCCCATCGCCATGCTCGAAGTCGAAGAAACGCTGAAGACCGGCGATAAGCTGATCCTTTGCTCGGTCGGCGCCGGCATGACCACCGCCGCTATCTCGATCGAGTGGTAGCATCTCGTCGATCATAAAGTGCATAAAATGCACCATGCCTTGCGATTGCGATGCGTTTCATACACCGCACGAACGGCTCAAGTAGCCGGCCCCTTGGTCCAGCCGGCGATTTTATCAAGCCGGAACTGCTCGAATTGATCGGCCTCGATGGCCTGGCGAGCCTCGGCCATCAACCGCTGATAATAGGTTACATTGTGGATCGTCAGCAGCGTCGGACCTAGCATTTCATGAGCCATGAACAGATGGCGAAGGTATCCGCGGCTGCGGCGGCACGCCGCACAGGGACAGTCGGCCTCCAGCGGTCGGTCATCCCGTTCATACTTGGCATTGCGCAACCGCAGGCTTCCCTCGTTGGTAAACGCCAGAGCGTTTCGTCCATTGCGCGTCGGCATGACGCAGTCGAACAAGTCGATGCCGCGTCGGACTCCTTCCAGCAGATCCTCGGGCCGGCCCACGCCCATCAGATATCGGGGGCGGTCGGCCGGCAGTTCAGGCACCGTGATGTCGAGCATCCGATACATCTCCGACGGCTCTTCGCCCACGCTCAAGCCGCCGACGGCATAGCCGGGGAAGTCCAGTTCGCGGAGCTGCCGCGCGCAGGCGACGCGAAGGTCGGGCTCCAGACCGCCTTGCACGATGGCAAACTGCGCCTGATCCGATCGCGTCGCTGCTTGTTGGCACCGCCGGGCCCAACGGATCGAACGTTCCATCGCGTCGAGAATCACATCGCGGGGATTCGGCAGCCCAACGACATGATCCAACACCATCGCCACGTCGCTGCCGAGTTTTTCTTGAATGGCTACGGCGCGTTCGGGCGATAGCGTCATCTGATGGCCGTCGATGTGCGAGCGAAAAACAGCGTGCTCCTCCGTGACTTTCGAGCACTGGGCCAAACTGAACAGTTGGAAACCGCCGCTATCGGTCAATATCGGGCCATCCCAGCCCATGAACTTGTGCAGCCCCCCCAAGGCCGCAACAACCTCTTCGCCGGGCCGCAACGTAAGGTGGTAGGTATTGCCCAGGATCATCTGCGAACCGGTGGCGCGAAGTTGTTCGATTTCCAACCCTTTGACGCTCGCCTGTGTGCCGACCGGCATGAACGCCGGGGTTTGCACATCCCCGTGCGGCGTCGAAAAAATTCCCCGCCGCGCGGCAGTATGGGCGTCGGTATGTTGAAGGTGAAAATCAAACATCAAAATCACCGCCAAGGTTATTTACAATAATATCCCTGATAACCAACAAACCGAAGCTCAAGGTTAGGCACACATGCAGTCGGAGGAGCAAATCCATCGGCATCAGAAGATAAGGGCTCCGACCATCGGCATCAGAGCCCTGTAAATAGCCGCCCTATAAAATGCCATCGACCTCTTGGCCGACAACGCACAATAAATCCAAGCCGGCCTCAACTAAACTAGCGTGACGTTCTGGGCACACGGGCCTTTCTGGCCTTGCCCTTCCGTGAAGGACACTCTTTGACCTTCGCGCAGTTCCTCATACGTGACGCCCTGAAGGCTCGATGAGTGGAAAAACAGGTCTTTTGCCTTCCCCGTGTCGATGAAACCGAAACCCTTGTCCGTCAACTTTTTGATCGTGCCTTCAGCCATTTGTGTGTTTCTCATATAACAATTGTGTAAACGGATGCCGCCTAGCTTAGGATTGCCATAGGCAGCCGCCCGTTGATTAGGATGTAGTGTACGCCATCACGGTGTCATCGCACAAGTGGCTCATGTGGCCAACGCCCTCGCTTAATAGAGCTTGCGATACGGTATTGGCGTCGCGTTTTCTCAAGAAAAGCAAGAAGCCCGCAAGCACATCGGCGGGCTTCTTGGGCGTGACTTCTCTCGGAGAGGCGCTACACCAACCTCAGTTACCTGTTGCCCTTTTATCTCGGGCCAGCGATCAAAACCTGGTGTATCGGCTCTGCTCTTTTGCACGCCTTCTACCTGTATCTTACCACAATTTCCAAAGACGGCTATGCCCCAGGTGGAGGGAGTGTTTTTGTTCCCTGCAAGGCAATGCTTAGGCGTGGGCAAGGCATAGCAGATATGACGCCATTCAGGTTTTTGCCCTATTGCTCGGCCGAATCGATGGCAAGGGGCAAATTAGTTCGCCGGAAGACTTGCTCTCGAAGGGTCGATAAACAGGACTACCCTGTATTGGCAATACAGTAGGCTGAGCAGTGGGAAACAAAAGGTGTGGAGAGATCGAAATGGGCGTCAAAGAGGTCCGAAGAGCACTTGCGGTGCGACGCATCTTTGAAAGTGCCATCGCCTCGGTAGTGGGTGGACTGATTCTCTGGACGGTAACCAGCTCGATGTCACGTCCTGCAGCCTCGTCCGAACAAACGGTTGTCACCATAGCACCTGCTGCCATGAAGTCCATGGCAGCGCCAATAACAATACCGTCATCCACGCAGGAAAGCCCCTCGCCGACCGCAACAACCAAAACGGAAGCCCCGACCCCAAGCACGGCCGCGAGTTTGCCGCTCCTGGCTTCGATTCCAGGTCCAATGGTGCCCGTGCCGCCTCCGAAAGCGAATCTGCTTCCTTATTCTGCCCCTGCTGGATCGATCCTATTGCAAGAGGATTTCTCGCATTATCGAGAAGGCGATGCAACCGACTGGGGACCGAACACCTTCGTGGCGCCGGGCACGGATCGCCGCCATTGGCTTGCATCCAATGTTGATGGAATACACCCCGTCGGTCGCAATTTATGGCTCCCTAATAAGTTTTACCTGGAATGTCGGTACGCAGCCAATATCTCCGAAGTCACGCGAGGCATTCTTGGTTGGTGGAAAGATCCCGTATCCGCAAAAATCTTGTTCACCAACGATCGAGGCGCCAAATATCCGATCGAATGGGTGATCGGATGCGGGAACGACATAACACGCCTCAATCCCCTCGGATCATCGTCGCTCTACGCAAAAAAGTATTATCACGCCCTCAAGCTGCCTGATGGAACCGCCAAAGAGGTTGGCCTCAATCTGCCGACGGGAATGATACGGATTGAACGGGACAACAATGTCGTCAAAGTGTTTATGGACGGGCAGGCCGCCCTGGTCGGAACGACGAGTCCATTGGGCCAACTCGTGGGATTCGAGATCGATGTGATCAAGGCCAAGAACGGTTCGCTGTTCTTCACCGACTTCAAAATCGCTCGCTAAATAATACGGTTTCTACTTCAAATCATGAAAACCGAATTTCGGTTGTTATACTTTCTGGCCGACCATGCGGGCGAAAATTGCACTCGGCAACAGCATATTTCAGCGGTCCAAGGCCCCGGCTACCCTGCAACGGACGACTCCCTGGATAGTCCTCTTGTGGGACTTCGTAATAAGCTTGGCAATCGGCCCTGAACCTTTTAGCGGAAATGTGTCTCCTAAGATTACATAGGGCGGCAAGGGCCGCCAGCCAATACGAGCTACCGCTCGAATAAAAAAAACCGCTCCCGTTGGTCGCTAACCTTCGTTAAAAAAACACGATCTTTGAGAATCGTAGTATCGAGTGATTTGTCCATGTCTTGAGGAAATCATGCAAAGCTCAAAAGCGATGTCGGTTCGTTGTTGTTTCATGATGTCGGAGCAGATTTTTAACGGAATACAGCACATCGAACAACGAAGCGGAGCCAAGACAAATGATCACTCAAAACAACATGGATACAGAGATATTTACCATCGTTCCGGATACTTTTGATGCTAATAATCAGGAAGAGCGGATTCGGACGGCGTTAGGACTCGCTTGGGGGCCGTTGCCCGAGGTCGAGACGAACTGGTTGCATCGATATTACGACTATTTGGATGATAATCTCTCCTTTCCATTTGAAGCGGAATACGCCGAAGATATTTCCGGCTATCGCCAAGTGGTTTCACCCATTCGGGTGCTAACTCTGCTTCATCCCGACGATCACGGCCATCACGAAGAACATGGCTTGTTATGCCGTGCAAAACGCGGTAAGCAGACCATGGAACTGCCTTTAGCCGACGTCGAACTTGCTGATAATTCCATGAATAGCCGCCTGATCGACGACTATTGGTACTGGTTTTGGAACTGGCGATTCGATCCGAAGATATAGTATGTTGCTGCTCAGGTAAGTAATGCCGGATTGCGCTAGACCACAAACTCCTGTTTACCGGTCTCCCGTTGGTCGGCCTGCCGACATTGCTTACCTGAGACCCAATAGGTCATCGCTATGCTCAATGCCGACCGACCTCACCACTGTTGAAACGCTCAAACACCTCGATGTTTTCACCGAATTCGATGTCGAGATTTCCCATTTGCTCCGCTTGCAGGACCGATCTCGCGGTAGTGGACCGCCCAGCGACAATGGATTAAAATGCCGTTATTCGCAAACCCGCGATATTTCACCTGCCCTGGAGTTTTTTTCATGTCTCGATGCACCCTGGCGTTGGTTGGCATTCTTGGGAGCCTCTTACTGCTGGTCGCCTCGGTCTCTGCCGGCGACGATTGGACGACGTTGTCCGGCGATCTGAAATCTTTTCGATCGCCGACCGGCGATTGGTTCGAGGCCCGCGGCGTCCGCGTGGATCCTAAAAATTCGAGACGACTGATCGGTGAATCCGGTCGCGGAATTTTAATCAACGGCAAAACAGGCGTGACCGAAAACCTTATCACCAATAAGCAGTGGGGCGATATCGAAGTGGCATTGGAATTTTTCATTCCTGCCGGATCCAATTCCGGCGTCAAGCTGCATGGCCTTTACGAAATTCAAATCTGTGATTCCTGGCAGGCAACCGAGCTGACGGGAAATGAATGCGGAGGCATCTACCCCCGCGCGGAACTCGAACTGAATCCGCCCAAGTATTACCACATCGACAAGGGCATTGCCCCTCGCGTCAATGCCGCCAAAGCACCGGGCCAATGGCAAACGTTGGAAATCGTTTTTCGCGCGCCGCGTTTCGACAAGAACGGACGCAAGACTGAAAACGCCCGATTCATGAAAGTCGCGATCAACGGCAAGCTCGTACATGAAAACGTCGAGATCGCTCATCCAACGGGCCATTATTGGCACCAGGCGGAACATGCCGCCGGTCCGCTTTTTTTCCAAGGCGACAACGGCCCAGTGGCTTACCGCAACATTCGCGTCCGCGTGCCGGCTCAATGACCACGGCGATTCTTGCGGGAAAAAGAATGTCTAACGGGCTGCGTTACGGATCAGGAGGACTGCAAAGTCGCCAAAAACAGTCATTCTGAGCAAAGCGAAGAATCTCTATTAGTTTTACAAGTCCCAATACGTGAACGAGATCCTTCGCTTCGCTCAGGATGACGGTTCCTCCGTAGTCAAGGACTTTGCAGTTTTCCTGTATTACGGACCGTCGGCAAATGCTGCGTAAAGCATTTATTGGGCCTCTGAGATTTTAGGGATTATCCGCAATTTTCACCCACGCCCCCCCCAATGACAGGTGCTGTTTTCTTTGCTACAATGAAATAGCGCCATGAATACCAGTTATCAACTACTCGCCGCGAAGTACCTGCGCCGGCAGGCAAAGCAACTGGCCGAACAACTCGATGGCCTGCGCGCCGCGGAAGATATCGAGTTCGTTCACCGAGCGCGCGTTGCCACACGGCGGCTTCGAGCTGGGTTGAAAATGTTCGACGGCTGCTTTCCCACTCGGCTGTTGCGACGATGGCGGAAAGCCATCCGCCGCACGACCTCGAAATTGGGCAGTGCCCGGGATTGCGACGTTCAAATTGATTTTCTCTGCGGTCTTCTATCGGCCTTGAACACGCCCTCCTGTTTTCCAGGGATTGCCGGCATTCTGATTCGGCTCGAGCGGCGGCGCGAACGACTGCAGCGCAAAGTCGTCAAAGCCGTGGATCGTCTGGAACAGGATGGAACGCTGCGCCAGATGCGGCGACATAGCCGGCGAATCTTACGCGGATCGCCCGCCGAGGCAATAACCATTTCCTCGCCGGAGGTCCTTGCCCAAACCGAACAACATATCCGCCGTCAGCTTGATCGGCTGTTGCAGTATCAAGACAGCCTGTCGGATCCTGAAGACCGGCAGCGGCATCATGCCATGCGGATCGCCGCCAAACGGCTGCGTTATACCTTGGAAATTTCCAAGCCGCTCTATCCCAGCCGGCTCGATGTTTTTGTCGAAGCCGTTAAAAATATTAAATCGTTGCTGGGCGACGTTCACGATTGCGACGTGTGGATCGAGCACCTCGACGACTTTACCGCGCGGCAGCGCAAAAGGGCGATACGGCTGTTCGGCCACGCCGGACGTCTCGCGCGGTTGCGACCGGGGATTGAATATCTGCGCGAAGATCGTCGTCGATGGCGTCAAACCGTTTTCGGTGAGTTGGTCGATTTTTGGGCAGACCTCGAAAAGCGGCGTTTTTGGGATGAGTTGATTGCCGCGGTTTCCATCCCCGGTAAAAACGTCCTTCATAACGCAACTGCCGAGCCAGACGCCCCAAAATCCCCCCTGCCCGAAGCCGCTGCCGATGCATTGCCATCGCCCCCGGCCGACGAGCGGCCGTCCTCCAATAAATCGCTCTTGACCGCCGGCTCTTGATGGAAACAATAGATCGCATGGAGCATACCCCCCCTAAAATTTCGGATGACGTGACCGCCAAAGTCGTGGCGGCCATCGACGTTGGCGCCAACGCCTTGCGGATGGTCATTGCCGAGGTCTTTTCCGACGGACGCATTGAAGTGCTCGAACAAGTCCAGCGGGCCGTGCGGCTGGGGCAAGACACCTTCTGCCGCGGACGCCTGGGCGGCGAAAGCATGCAAGCCGCCGTCCAAGTGCTGCGCGATTATCGCCAACTGCTGGACTTATACAAAGTCGAAAAAATTCGGGCAGTGGCCACCACGGCCGTCCGCGAAGCCGCCAACGGCGAAACCTTCCTCGACCGCGTCTTCATGGCCACGCGGCTCAATGTCGAAGTGATCGACACCTCGGAGGAAAGCCGGCTCACGGTTTCAGCCGTGCGTCAAGCGGTGGGCAACGCCCTGGGCGTCAACGAACGCCAAACCCTGATTGCCGACGTAGGCGGGGGCAGCACTCTTCTAACGTTATTGGAAAACGGCGAAATCGCCACCTCCCAGAGTCTTCGGCTTGGCTCGATCCGCCTTCAAGAGGTGTTCGCCACGAACGAGGAATCGCCCCGGCGTTCGGCCGACCTGCTGCGCCAGCATATTTCCAACGCCTTGGCCACGTTGCAAAGCCTGCCCTTAGAAGAAATCGATTCGTTCGTGGCCGTGGGAGGCGACGCCCGTTTTGCCGCGCGCGAAATCGGCGAGCCCACCGATTCGGCGGACCTGACGGTCATTGAACCGGCCGCGTTCGACAAGCTGGTGGACCGTTGCGAGCGTTTTACCGCCGAGGAATTGTCCAAACGTTTCGGACTCCCGTTTGCCGAGGCGGAGACCCTGAATCCGGCCTTGTTGGTTTATCAAAATCTTTTGCATCGGACCAAAGCCCCGCAGATGATCGTGTCGCACGTTTCGATGCGCGACGGGCTTTTGCTCGAATTGGCGCGCGAAGTGACCGGCCAGGAGGACGTATCGCTGGCAGCCGGAGTGATTCATTCCGCCACGGCAATTGCGGAAAAGTATCACGTCGATTTGGACCACGCCGGCAATGTGGCCGAAGTGGCGGTGCGATTGTTCGACCTGTATCAGCCCGATCATGGATTGAATTCCCGCTATCGCCTGCTGCTGCGCGTGGCGGCGATTCTACATGAGATCGGCGGATACGTCAGCAGCCGCGCTCACCACAAACACAGCGAGTACCTGATTGCAAATTCCGAGATATTCGGGCTCAACCGCGGCGAGATCATTCTGGTTTCGCAGATCGCCCGGTATCATCGCCGTAGCGTGCCGCGCACATCGCATCCGGCCTACATGGCCCTCCAGCGGGAATCACGCGTGATGGTCAACAAGCTGGCGGCGTTGCTGCGCGTGGCCGACGCCATGATCCGCGGCCATCGCCGCCGCCCGTCCGACATCCAATTTCAGCGCCACGGCGACGAATTGATCGTTCTCTTGCCCAAAGGCCGCGATCTGCTGCTGGAAGAACGCGCCATGCAAAGCAAGGGCGATCTCTTTGAAGATATCTACGGCGTTAAAATTCGTTTGGAAGAGATGTAAAGTGAAGAAAAAAGACCTCAAATCTCCCGAGCTGTACATCAATCGCGAGTTGAGCTGGCTTGAGTTCAACAACCGTGTGCTTCAAGAGGGGCTTACCGAATCGCTGCCGCTTCTGGAACGTTTGAAGTTTTTGGCCATTGTCGGCTCGAACCTGGACGAATTCTTTCTGGTGCGCGTGGCGTGGCTCATGCGGCGCCGTGCGGCCAAAATCCGCCGCCGCGATGCCTCGGGGCTGACGCCCGCCGAACAACTGGCCGCCATCGGTCGGCGCGTTCACCGGATGATCGAAGAGCAAGCCGCCGGCGTTCGAGACATCTTGTCGAAACTGGCGGAACACGGCTTGCATGTTTGGGAACCGTCGGATTGGACCGGTGAGCAGCGGCAGTATCTCCAATCCTATTTCACGCGCGAAATCGAGCCCATTCTGACGCCGTTGGCCATTGAAGAACTAACGCCGCGGCCGCTGTTGCCGAATCTGCAACTGCATGTGGCCGCAGTCCTGAAAATCGCCGGCGAAAGCGGTCAACCGGCCGAACGGCTTTTGGTGGTGCCCGTCCCCGCCCAATTGCCGCGGCTCGTTTCGATTCCATCGGATAAAGACGTGCATTTCGCGCGCGTATCGGACGTCATCGCCGCAAATTTGTCGTCCCTGTCTCCCGACGGCGAAGTCATCAGCACGGCCGCCTTCCGCATTACGCGCGATGCCGACGTCGTGCTTCAGGACGACGAGGAAATCGACGACCTGCTGCATGCGATGGAAGAGGCCGTGCTGGCCCGGCGACGCCGCATTCCCGTCCGCCTGACCATCTCCGCCCCCTGCGATCCTCGGTTGAAACAGGCATTGGCCGAATGGCTGAATTTGGGCACCGCTGAAGTCTACGAAGTGGTCGGTCCCCAGGAATCCGCAACTTTGATGGAATTGGTCAACCAGCGCGGTTTCGACAACTTGAAAATCGACGATTGGCCGGCCCAGCCGCCTCGCGATCTGCTCGACAGCGATAATCTTTGGGAAACGATCCAAAGCCATGACGTGCTTCTGTTCCATCCCTACGAAAGCTTCGATCCCGTCGTGCAACTGATCGAGCAGGCCGCCGAAGATCCCCAGGTTTTGGCCATTAAACAAACGCTCTATCGGACGAGCGGTGATTCTCCAATCGTTCGGGCATTGGCCCGAGCTGCCCAAAACGGCAAGGAGGTGACTGCGCTGGTGGAACTCAAGGCGCGCTTCGACGAGTGGCGCAATGTGAACTGGGCGCGTCGGTTGGAAGACGCCGGCGTCCATGTCATCTACGGTGTCGCCGGTCTGAAAACGCACGCCAAAGCGCTCTTGATCGTCCGCCGCCAGGGGCAACGCATCCAACGCTTCGTGCATCTGGCCACGGGCAATTACAACGACCGCACCGCGCGCATGTATTCCGACATAGGGCTCATGACCTGCGATCGCGAAATCGTGCTGGATGTCGCTTCGTTTTTTAATCTCTTGACCGGCTGCTCCGAGGCTATCGGTTGGGCGAAACTGGCCGTTGCTCCCGTCGGTCTGCGGCAAAAATTTATCGATCTGATCGATCGTGAAATCCAAGCCTCTACGCCCGACCGGCCCGGCTTGATCATGGCCAAAGTCAATTCGCTGCAAGATCCGGAAATTTGCCGCGCGCTCTATCGTGCCGGCCAAGCCGGCGTGAAGGTTCTATTGAATGTCCGCGGCATCTGCTGTCTGCGCCCCGGTTTGCGCAACGTTTCCGAAAATATCGAAGTCCGCTCGATCATCGACCGTTTTTTGGAACACGCCCGGGTATTTTACTTCCGCAACGGCGGCCACGAAGAAGTGTATCTCAGCAGCGCCGATTGGATGCAGCGCAATCTCAGCAAGCGGCTTGAATTGCT
>CAZNMP010000066.1:0-10321 GCA_964573875.1 uncultured Planctomycetaceae bacterium
GGCTTTTTTCAGCCCATCGACGATAGAAATGAGCATTTCCTAACGTTGCAGGAATTTCCCAACTGGAGCTTCGCAGGCTCTCACTTCAGCAAAGCGGAATTGTTGGAGCAGCGGAATCGGATGATCGCCCGGCATCCGAAAACGACGTTCCTTCTGCCGCATGTAGCGAACATGCCGGAAGATCTGGCATTGGTCGGCGCATGGCTCGACGCCTATCCCAACGTGCTGATCGACTTTTCGGCCCGCATCGACGAACTAGGCCGCCAACCCTACACGGCCCGTGACTTTATGATCCACTACCAGGATCGCATTCTCTTCGGGCTTGATATGCCGGTCTCCGCCGAGGCGTATCGGTGCTATTTCCGTTTTTTGGAAACACACGACGAATACTTCGACTATCCCGACTACATTGGCCGTTTCGGCGTCTATTCCCGTTGGAAAATCTACGGTCTGAACCTTCCCGACGACGTGCTGCGAAAGATCTATCGCGACAACGCCCGCCGAATAATCTTAAAAACATCCGGTTGATGCACTATTTCATCAGCCGTACCAGGGGCGTTTGCGGCTCTTGACATTTTGCAAACTTTCGATGGCGATCTTCACGTCCGATTCGACCTGGAAATCAAACATTCCCGCAACGATAAAATCGGCGCCGTGGCGGAATACGTAGGGGAACGCCATCCGTGGCGGAATAGACCCGGCGGCCATCACCTTGAAGGCGATCCAGGGCTTCTTCACGTTCTCCATGAATGCCGCCAACTCTTCGGGATTATTGCACCACATATTGTCATAATTTGCATCGTGGTCGGAGGAATTGCCCCGATTGAAATCGTATTCTTTCCGTCGTTCCTTCGGCGTGGCCGACCAATACCGGTCAGAGTGGAACGTCTTGATATAGAAGTCGGGGTTGAGATTGTTCTTCTCGCTGGCGGCAATCACCGCAAACGAATGGCTCCCGATGCCGGCGGGTATGCCTTGTGCTTTGACCAAATCGATCATCTGACCAAATACGTCGATCTTTCCGCCGTCCATGAGTAGCTGGTCGGCTGCGCCGCCGTGCGGATAGATCAACGAAGCCCCCTTGTCGACCAATTGCTTGATCCGGTCGTTCATCTTGGTTTTATCGGTCTCAAGTCCGGGATTGGCGATGACTTGCATCTTGTTGGTGCGATTCTTATTGAATTTCAGCACGGTTTCCCAATTGTAGTCGAGTTGCACGGTGTTGATGCCACATGCCATCGCCAATTCCAAGGTTGCCAGCACGCGGTCTTCCGTGTTATAAGCCTTGAATAGATTCGAGACGTAGGCTAAATCGCGCGAATGCGCCCAACCGCCGATCAAATTGCCGCCCAAGATAACGCGGCTGATCGAGACTTTCCCAATTTTGCCACAGGGTAAGCTGCCGGGCGGAATGTCGGTCAAGGGCTTCTTATCGGCCGTAGGCTGAGCCGCACCGTCCTGCATTGCCGCCAACAAGGTATTCTCCTCCACGCTGCTAAGGGCAGCCCCGAGTCCGGCGGCCCCCGCTATGCCGCGAGCCATGAAACAGCGGCGGTCGGTCTTTGCTGATGTAACGGATGATTCAAGCGGTTGTTTGTCCAAGATATTCTCCAGTCGTCGTTAGATTGCTCGAACAGAGCAAGCAAGGTGGGAATGGTTCAAAACGCACTGCCGTCAATGGCTTGGCCGTCCTTGCGGCTGCCAAGGCAGCTCATTACGGTCGGTTCAATGGAATAACCGATCGATCGGACCGAGCCATCGCACAATACCACATTGAATCCTGCGGCGTGGCAACTTCCGAAACTCGGCCATGTGTCGTAGCCCTGCTGGTCCTGACGCGGCGGATAGGAAGTCGAGGTCCAACGAAAACTGTCGTTGTCGTAGCCTGCATACATGTTTTCATTGTCTCCCATGTCCTCGCCCGTCGTATAGTAATCGGTATTCATATACTTTTCGCCCACCAAAATCGTGTTGCTCGTTCCATCTGAAATGGCGGCCATCGTCGTCTGGCTTCGTTGGTAGATAATGCCGGAAAAATTGGAACTTACAAGCCAGCTATACGTTGATTCGCCATCCGTGCTGCTTGGCCCTTCGGCATCGGCAAGGTACGAACCGCTGGCATTGGCCGCATAATCAGATCGAGCAAGTCCGTTGTTGGTGGATGAGCTGTATACCCCGCCAAGATTGTAAGCAATGTACGTTCCGCGACAATAATTGGGATACACGGCCGTCGGACGTCGGCTGGGACAATTCACCAGCGAAAGCGGCGTTTGGGCCAGCGTCAAGGCGGCTGCTTTCTTGGCGGTATCATCCTTGCCGGCTCCCAGATCGTGCAAGGCCGTTTGCTCGCAATACGGCAAGATGTTATAGATCCAACCGCCGGGCTGGCTCTTGGTGAATCCGCGGTCGGGATCGCCGATCCACATATATCCCCATCCGCCGGTCGGCAAAAATCCGTTGCTGCTTTCATGATTCAGGCATGCTAAGCCAATCTGCTTGAGATTATTACTGCATTGCATTCGTCTGGCAGCTTCACGAGCCGATTGCACGGCCGGCAACAAGAGCGAGATCAAAATGCCGATGATCGTAATGACGACCAAAAGTTCGACCAAGGTAAATGCGGATTTGAGATGGTGGATTTTGGATGGTGGATTTGCAGACATACAACATCTCCCCGTGAGAATTAAGGACGGGCGGACGGGGATGCAGCGTATTGCGTACATCCGCCATCCGCCATCCAATATCCGATATGTTTACTTTCGCTTCCGCCAGGCATAGGCCAGCAAACCGAGGAACCCTGTAACCACCATTACAACTGCGGATGGCTCGGGTACTACCGTAAAGCTCATCGAATCAAACGTCGCGTTGCTGATGTTGTTGGGTGTGTCGCCGGCAGTCCATGTCTTGCTATAAAGCCCCACGGAAGATACTCCATAGGAATCCGCCATGTCACCTAACGCATTCCAGCCGCTACCGGATCCCAACTGATAGGAAAATGTGTATTTCGTTCCTTCTCGGGTAACCTTCAAACCAACATTGACATTGTCGCCTATAATGGCACTGCTGCTGACAGCCGAACTCAATGACGAAGATCCACCGCTAGATGCGACCGTGATCGTCGAATTTGCATAGACACCAAACAGGTAGGTGCTGCTTCCATCGCCAGACACCAAGAGAATTCCCGCGTTGCTGTGATCGCCGCCGTCTCCACTTTCAGTCCAACTCGTTACAACAGTCTCCATTGAAAAATCGCGTGTATCGGCTGCATCAGTGCCATAGGTAGCTCTGACACCATACATATTGCCGACTCCCCAAATATCGGCGTTCCGGGCAACATTGTCCGGGCTCGTGAAGAGCAACAGATGGCCGTTGCCGTCTAAAGCCTGTTGCGTGCCGGTGGGACCGGCGGCTGTCAGGTTTGAGTTCAATGTCGTACCGCTGAAATCCGTTGAAAAACTGACCGACTCAGCTTGGACCGTGCCAGCCAAGGCCAATACCAAGACCCCAAACAAACATGCGAACCGTTTCATGACAAGCTCTCCTGATAAAACATCGCGCCACAAGGGCATTCCCCGGCCGAACGCTCGACCAACAAAGAATTCCCTCCAGTTACCTTGTCTATCCGTTCCATTCCAAAAGGTGATAGTTTCAAGACACCATTTCTAGTTACTGTCCTCATCAGCCATGGGTGATAAAGAACCCGGATGCTCATATAAATATTTCACGTCCTGATCGTTCAACGCTCGATGGTAAATTTGCACATCGTCCAGTAATCCGCGAAACGCCCAGGCATCGGTCTCTTGCGCGCAGAACCGCAAGGTTGCACGCGACGTGGTCATTTCCACATTTTTCTGAATTCCCGCGGGAATGCCGTTGTGATAAAGCTGAATATCGAACAAGCCTGATGCCGGACTTCGTCGGCCGACAACGACAAAGTACACCCATTTGCCGATCGGCGCGTCATCCTTGTCGGACGGCGTGTCGGTTTTCACCCAGGCGTTGAAACATTCCGCAGCATTCTCCTGAGAATGCAAAATACGGAAGCCTAGCTTCTTTGATTGTTGATCTCGCACGATGGCATAGCCGCCGGATGGCATCGCCCAGTTCTCCTGGGTCAGAATGATTTCGTGCATTTCGACGCCCGCAACCTTGCGTTGCAGCCACATGGCAATCGTGAAGGAATCGTCTTTGAGGTCAAACGACGGCGACCACGGTATGGTGACGCATTGGTGCAACTCGTCTTTCCCGACGTTGAGCTCCAGGGCCTTGCCCGATATGCCGGGCACAAGATTGGCATGTGTGGTGTTTTGGAGTGCCCCTAAGAGACGATGCCCTGAGTTGTCCAAGATCCATTGTGCATGGCTGGTACTTTCGTGGATTTCATCAAACTGGTATCGGGCCGCCAACTTTTGCGAATGATCACGATGAATTACGGGGAATCGAGAACGATTCACAGTCATGCGAGAAACTTGTGCAACACCATGCTTGATATTCAGACCTTCGCTTGCCTTCAAACGATAAACGATGGTTTGAGCTGCACCCGCGATATCCTGACGTTGCACATCCACAAGACCGCGAAACACCTGCACTTCAACACTTTTGTCATTTGCCACGGATACGCCGAACTCCGTGCCGAGATCCGTCACGGTAGCCGTCGGCGTTCGCACGGCGAACGCATGGGCGGGGGAAGACGAGGGATTTGGGATTTGGGATTTCGGGATTTCGGGATCTGTTTCACTAGCCACTGACCAATGGCCACCGACCACTAACGACTGGCCACTGGCCACTTTCTCTGACCCCTGACCCCTGACCTCTGACCCCTTCTTTTCCAATTTTGCGGTCAACTTGCCGAGAGAGAGAAAACCACCGTCGCGGGAATCGGCTTGGTAGGTGCAGGGGCCTTGCAAAATCACTTTCGCGCCGGTGTCGTAGGTGATTTCCAACAGCCCGGAAGCCAAGGCGTATTTGCCTCCCAGTGCCACTCGTTCTGGAACATTTGCCTGAGTGGGATCCGACCACTGAACGTTGATCCTGCCCGTGATCCGGCCGACATATTGCGTATGCGATTTGGCAACGGCAAACTCCGATTTTTTCGGAAGCTGGGGATCTTTCGCGATATGCTCGGGCGCTGACACATAGACCATCGAGCCGGCCCAAAGCCCCAGTGATGTTATTACAGTCGCAATTAAGAGCGAAAACGGAATTTCCTGCGAGAAAAAGCCGATTGTGCCGTGCCACATATTGCCGAGGAAGCCGTGAACGGCCGTTGGTGCCGGGGCAAGCGGCGTCGCATCGAAATCCGCATTCTCGGCATCCTCAACATCATCCACAAATGCTTCATCAGCAAATTCGAGCCCTACGCACGTAGCCACCAATTGTGCATGAAGACACATGGCGACAAACTCGGCACGTCGTTCCGGCGCAGCAGCCAATTCCGTTGAAAGACGCTGTTGGCCCGCTTCCTCCAATTCGCCGGCAAGGTGGCAGGCCACCAATTCAGCAAAATCCACGGGGGATCCGGAATCCGAGGCTGTCATGCGTTCTGCTTTACTCATGGCGGATTTCTCCCTTTGATTCCGTCTTGAGTCGAACGCAGTCGTATAAGCTGCGATGAGCCCTGGCGATGGATTTTTGCACCGCCGCGATCTGGCGTTTCAAACGTTGTGCAATCTGACTAGTTCGCAACCCCTTGGAGTAACGCATCACCATCATTTTCCGGCCGTTGGGCGTAAGCAATCGCATACACTCGCGCAACGTTTCCACAAGGTCGGATTCGGGCATGGCATCGAACTGGGTCCAATATTCTTCCAGCGTATCGAGAATCGATTCGTTCAACGGAACCGGCTGGTTTTTTGCATGGCGAAGAGCATTTAACGCCTTGAACCGGGCCGTTCGACGAAGCCATAGGTTGAGTTCCGGCTCGTTGGTCAGCTCGGGCCCTTTCTCCACAACGAACAAGGAAACCTCTTGAAAGACATCTTCCGCCAAATGAACGTCGCCGACGATCGCCCAGATATAGGCAAAAAGCCTATTCCGTTCTGTCGTCAACAAGCGAACGATTTGCGTTGAGTCCAAGCCCATCGAACAAACCTGATATGGATCCCGATATCTTTCCCCTAGAAGCTGAATGTCTTACCTGATAGGAAAAAAGACATTCAAAATTTCATTATAATTCGCAAGTCCTTTGTTTTCCGAACCTTGCGATTATTTTTTTCGCCGGCAGTCGCGTCCCCACTAATGGCTACTGCCGGTCAGTTCTAAGGACTTGATCGAGGGGATGCGGGAACATGAGATAAGCATTGCCACACAAGAATATGGGGCAAGAGAATCGCGCAGCCATGAAATGGCTTGGCAAGTGAATGCACCAAGAGCTATTTCGACTTGGCGTCAAAGCTGAACTCGGAAGAACCGCCGGCTGCAACCTCAACCACAATTTTGCTCGCCCGATTGAAGGCCGGTGCAATCCGTTCGATACCAGGTCCACTGGGATCGTTTGGCGTTGGGACGCTCGATAGCTGCGATTTTGCGGCAGGATTACGTATGGTCGAGTTCATGCGCACGATATATTTTCCCGGCGGCAATCCTTGCGCAGCAGGAATAGAAAATGCGCCATCCTTCACCGTTGCGCCGCCGCCGACGCTTCCTTTAGCTTCCGGGCTAAACGAGATCGTGCCTTGATCCAATGGAGCGCCATCGAATGTTACACGCCCGCTGATCGCCTGTCGCCCCAATGGATTGCTTTGTCCGCATCCACCGACAACCACGAGGGTCAACGACGCCCAAAGGATCGAGAAGGTATAAGAATTTTTCATATTGCTAAAACACGTCATTGCTGACAACCTCGCCGCCTTTGGTAGTGCTCATGGCACGCCACGTATCGATCGCGATATTGTCGGTGATGAATCGCACGGAACCATCGCAAAGTGCAACATTTACGCCGCCGGGATGCCGGCTTCGGGCCGCCATCATCATCGGCTGGCTGCTGCTATGCGGACCGTAGCACGGCGGGTTGGAGCCGTCGTTCACGCAGTAGCCCGCATCCTGTAGAATGTCGGACTGTGAAGAGTTCGGCGAAAGATACGTCGAAAAACCGGCCGCGGGGCCCCACCAAGCATAGCCTCGCAGATCATAGCCCGTCCCTTGAACCACCTCGGAAAGCAACAACGTATTGCTTAAGCCGTCAGGAATTTGTGCAAAATTGTATGCTTTTGCCGGTAGGCTCGGTCCGCCGGCCATTGAAAACGGAGCGCCATTATAAACAACCCCGTTCAAGTTGGCCAAAGCGTCTTCGGTCGTCACGCTTCCGACAAAACCCGTTGTGCCGTAATTCACAACGATGTTGTGCTTGGTGATATTATCGTAACCGACATTCGGCGTATCGCTGGCACATTGGTAGGCGGCAATGCGATGCGTCACAACGCTGGTGTCCGCGATAAAATAGCGAGTGTCTCCGTCGTACATTCCAACGCTGCCGTATAGGTTATACAACGCTTGCTGTTCGATATAGGGCATGACGGCCACAAGCCAGGTGCCCCAGGCGGTCGAATACGCTCCAACAGGCAGCGATCCCAATGCTTCATGGTACTGATGCATCGCCAAGCCGACTTGCTTGAGATTGTTGCTGCATTGCATGCGGCGCGCTGCCTCTCGCGCCGATTGCACGGCCGGCAACAATAGTGAGATCAAGATGCCGATGATCGTGATGACGACCAGGAGTTCGACTAGGGTGAATGCGGATTTGCGATGGTGGATTTTGGATGATGGATTTGCAGACATACAATATTTCCCCTTGAGAATCAAGGACAGGCGGATGGCGATGCAGCTTATCCCGCTACATTCACCATCCGCCATCCAACATCCCACATATTTACTTCCGTTTTCGCCATGCGTAAGCCAATAGGCTGAACAGACCTGTCACAATCATAGCAACCATCGTTGGTTCCGGTACGGCCGTGCCATTGAACTGAATGTCCATGAATCCGACGCGATCTCCGCCGGGATTGACCCCGTCATACCAGTTGTCGGTCACGGTCATCTGCACATATCGGGCAGTAACTTCGCTTAACGAAAAGTCCTCTTGGACGGGAGAACTTACAGGTGTGGCCGTCGTGAAGTTTGTAGAAGAACCGTAACTAGTGCGGTTGGTCGAGAACGCCAGGGTGAATTCCTTGGTTGCATTGCTATAGACGTTGTAGTTCCAAAAAGCAATTCCCGACAGCTTGTAGGAAGCCCCCAGGTCGATCGTCAGCACGGGCACTGTTCCCGACACGAAATAATCCGGAATATATGCCACCGAAAACCACTTGTGACCGTCATCCGCGATCCCGTCGCTCGCGTAGGCGCTGGAGCTCCCGTTTTCCGTATCCACCACTCCGTTGTCCGTGACATTTACGCCATGAATCAATTCCGCATGGGCTGTACTGCCGACAAACGCCATGCCTGCAATCGCCAGGGCTAACGCCAAAGCTTTGTACTTCATTGCAATCTCCTCAAACGTTTAAAACACCCCTTGATAAAATGGTCCGAAACCACTTCGGACTCCATGATACTGAATGGTCAATTTTGTAACGTGACATCTGCGTCGACTTGCCAATACTAAAGACATCCATATTTGGCATCCCTAAGGATTTACGGTTTTAGGCAATGCCTCCTTCTTTTCCGACCGATTGGCGTCGGCATCCGATGCCTGGCCTTTTTTCCAATGTGTGCGAATCCTGTCCGGTTCCAGCGGCCGATCATACACGGCCACCTCGGCAATGTTGCCGATGAAGAAATAGCCGGCCTCGGATAATTCCGACATGCCCGCCCCGATGCGCAACGGCATTGTATCGTTCGGCTTCCAGGGGGATTTCTCGGTAGCCACGACTTCGCCATTGACATAAAACTTCAGAAGCCCCTGAAACACACCGTCCGTTTCGGCGGATGTCGGCTTGAACGTTCCCGCGAGATAAACCCATTGTCCTGGAACCACCGCCGGACCATCGACGCCCGCCCAGAAGACGCCGGTGCCCGTCTGAAATCGCCAAACATTCTCCGCGGTTGCATAGAGCATGAATCCCGTTCGGTTCGGCACGCCTTGATCATCACGATAGCTCAGAGGTGAGCGATACGTGCCTTCATTGTTATGAGCATTACTCTTGGCCCAAAGCTCAATGGTGAACCCTTTCGCCGGATCGCTCTTGGGAAGTTGATGAATCTGAATATAGCCGTTGCCGGAGAATTCCGCCGACCGACGGCGGTTGTCGCCAAACGGACCTCCGCGCACAAGTCGGACATTGCTGACAAAATGACCATCGCAATCATGGCCCGAGCGATCTGTTATCCAAGAGACCGTCGGCGATTCGTTGAGCGGCCAATAAGCCAACGGACGATCTTCCAGCACCGCTATCCTATAGGAAGATGACTCGGGTTGTGTAATAGTCCGCACAAAATGCATGGTCAACGAGCGTTTCTTCGCAATGATACCGGCGGAATCAACACTAATCGCCTCGCCTGCCGCCAATGGTTGTCGATTATGGGAGACTTGCGCGGCAGTTGGCGCTACTTCCACCAAGCCAACAAACGTCTCGACATGACAAACCTTCTTGTCATCCACTTCCACGCCGAACTCCGTGCCCAGGTCCGTCACGGTGGCGGTGGGCGTTCGCACGGCGAACATGGGGGCGGGGGAAGACGAGGGATTAGGGATTAGGGATTGGGGATTAGAAATTTGGGATTTGGCGATTTGGGATTTGGGATTTGTTTCACTAGCCACTGGCCACTGGCCACTAGCCACTAACGATTGACCACTAGCCACTTTCTCTGACTCCTGACCCCTGACCTCTGCCCCCTTCTTTTCTGACCCCTTCTTATCAAGCCTCGCGGTGAGTCTGCCGTGGGAGAGATAACCGCCAGCATGTGAATCGACTTCATACGTCACGGGGCCTTGTAAAATCACCTTCGCCCCCGTGTTATAGGTGATTTCGAGTAGTCCGGAAGCCAAAGCATACTTGTCGCCCAATGCCACAAGTTCCAGAATGCCAACGTGCGCGGAATCCGACCACTTCACATCTGCCACGGCCGTAATTCGGCCGACATACACAGGCTGGGGCTTCGTAACCATTCGACTTGGCCGCGAGGATGGCAGCGCGCTATCGGCCATCTGCTGATAATGAGAAACGTAGACCAAGGAGCCTGCCAATAGTCCTAGCCCCATAATCGCGGTCGCAATCAAGAGCGCAAAAGGAATTTCCTGCGAGAAAAAGCTGATCGTACCGTGCCAGGCGTTGCTGAAAAAAGATTGCGGAAGCAACGCCGGCGACGATTCTTGCTCGGGAGCAAC
>CAZNMP010000067.1:0-10258 GCA_964573875.1 uncultured Planctomycetaceae bacterium
CGAGCCGCCCGATAACCGCTCACCACAGAACACGCATACGGCTCGGTGAAAAAACGGTCCGAAGGCGCAGTATCGCTCGCCACAAGGTCGAACTCGATGCCGTAATACAGCATGATCCCGGCCAGATAACTCGCCGCGCCGCCAAGAGAGCCGTCGCCTAAGTAACAAACCTTTGCCGACATCAAGACGCCTTTGTAAACAAGGGGTGATACTGCTCGGGATTGTAGAAACGGAAAGCCAACTCGCGCAGATACTCGATCGGCCCGACGTTGCGTTGGATCGACACGACTGCCTCGATCTGCTCCTGACTCGCAAAAGCGCGAATCGCGTCCAGCTTGGCTTCCAACATCATCGGAGTCGCCTCGACCCGAATCTGCGGCGGCTCAGGAAAATCGCAATAGCACGCGAACTCATAAACTTTCGGCACCTCGGCAATCGGCGTCCCAAGCTCGGGCCAGATATTGCCCTGGGCATGGAACAAACTAATCAACGTCTCTTCATGAACAATTTGATGGTCCGGGTGCAAATCCGTATTCGTCGGCAAAAACACACGATTCGGCCGAATCTGCCGCAAGGCATAAGTAATGGCATTTTGCATCCCGCCGGCGCCTTCGATTTCCGTTGGAGCGCCGATGGTCGTGAAATGCCGCCCGCGGTAGGCGTTCAAATTGCAGTCGGGACACTCGATGAACCGCAGATTGTCGGCCGACAATCCGAGCAAACCATACCCCTTCTCCGTCTCCGCTCGGCGAATCTTCACGATATTCCGCCGCTGCTCGAATCGGCAATAGCCCATCCGGCCATCCGTCACCACTACCGCATGAACCTTCGCCCCCGCAGCCAAGCCGACTTGGAATGTCAATCCCGCGCCAATGATAACGTCATCATCGTGCGGCGAAACAAACATCCAGCATTCATCGCGACCACGCCAATCCGGAAACAACTCCGCGATGTTCGACGTTGTTAGAAGCCCCTCAGGCGTTCGGCGGATATAGGTAATGGATGCGGACATGGCGTTTCAGGGTTCCGAGGTCTGGGATCGGGAAAAAGCCGCTTGCGGCAACGCAAACGGCTTTCCGTTTTTCATTTCTACGCTTACGGTGCAATAAACTCATTGCCAATCTTGCGGGCACGCTCGGCCTTGTCCAAATTAATCCCCAAGGCAACGCCCACATGAACCAAAATGTTCCAGCCGGCCAACAATTGCAGAACCGTCTGATAACCTTCGACCCGCGGAATGCGGATCGTCGGCAACGATGTTTCGGTGTCTGAAACCGCAATGACCGTCATCCCGACGCCATCGACCAGCGTGGTCTTGAACTTCTCGATCTCGGCCGGGAACGGATCGACGACGATCACCACTTCCTCGCGACGCATGATCTCTTCGATGCCATGCACCGCATAGGTGCCTTCCAGGTAATCGCTCTTCTTATGCGTAATTTCATTTGTCTTGAGGGTCAGTTCCTCGGCAACGCCGTCGTTGCGCCCGGCAAAGTAAATCACCGGCGCCTTGGCGATCTTATCCACCAAAGCCGGATCCAGATCGGCCTCCAACACTTCCTGGCACTTCTTGGCAGCCTCTTTTTGATTGGCCGCCAACGGCGAATTCTTTTCCCAGGGGCTAAGCAACGATCGATAGAACAATGCCTGCTCGACAACGCTCTTCGTGGCGGCCACCGCGTCTTCCTTGCCGCAACGCAAGGTGTAGCAACGATTCGTAACGTCTTCCAACATGCAAGGACTGTTGGCCGTCAAACCAAAGCGGTTCGAGTGACCTTGTTTGCCCAACTGGGTGAACAAAGAGATCAGTTCTTTGGTTTTGCCGCTGTTGCTGGCTCCAAACACCGCGAACTGGCTCAAGTCATACTCGTGCGCCTGCCGTGCCCCTTCCGTGGCAACAGCCAGAGGGGCTCCCTGCCGAAGCACTTCACAAATCAAGTTTTTGGCCGGAAAGATTCGACTCGACCCTTCGCCGGTCAGAAACAAACGCCCGACTTTTTGGATGGCTTGCGCGGTATCCTTGGCGGCCGAATAATCGAGCTCTCCGACGATGCGCGGAGTCTCCAACATTTCCCGAACGAGTGCAAAAGAAGCGAACTTAGGGTTGTTCAGATTCATCGACAGGTCTCACGTGAGGTCAACGGCAATTAATAAATATTACGCCATGCGCTCCCCTTAGTATAAAAACCAAATCAATACAAGACAATGGGGATATTCAGAAAGGCCACGCCCCCACGTTAAATAGACTCAACACCCTTCACACGAGGGACTGTATTCTCTTTGCAAACAGGGCCAGGAAGGTCCAACGCGATCCAATCGTTTCAAAGTCCACGACGTTTTGCCCGCTCCCCCACAGTCGCTTTGCATGAGAATCTGGTATTATAGGGGTCTCTAGTGGCTCATCATCGTAATCAGTTATGAGGAGTAGGAGCGGGGTATGTTTATCGTCTCACAATCAAACTGTCGTCTAAGCTCCGTGGTTTTTGCGGGTTTTCTGGTCGTCTCGACTGCCTTCGCAGATGAATATCGCACATGGACCGATTCAACGGGCACGCATAAAGTGCGTGGAAAACTCGAATCAGTCGAGAATGGCAAGGCGATTCTTGTCCGTGAAGATGGCAAGAAACAAAAAATCGCCCTCGAGAAGCTTAGCAAAGCAGATCAAGATTTCATCGCGAAGCAAGAGTTGGATAGCCCCTTTGAATCGGTCGATGACGAACCTGGTCAGCCGGAAAAACAGGCTGCCGAGCCGTCGGGCAACACCCCTCGTATCGTGAAAGTGAATTGGGACGACTCGCAAGAGGTCTTGTTGGAATCCGGTGAATCAGACTGGAAAATCGACGTTCCGGAAACGCCGTCGGCCGAGTTCCGCCCGAAGTCGATCCCGCTCCCAGGAAAAAAGGACTTCTTTGAAAACATGACGGGAATTGCCTTCAGCCGCACGGCAAAGGCGGCGGTCATTGGTTATGCCCTGGATCGGCACAAAGAAAGCAAAACGGTTCGGTTGGTTGCTTGTGATCTGCAGACTGGCCGCATGACGGCGCAAATATCCCTCACGAGCGAGAACTTGGCGCCAATTGCGTTGCACGACGACGGCCGGCAGATCCTGATGCGTCGCAACGACTTTGGGCACGGAACGCATAATCGGCTTGAAATCTGGACAATCAAAGGCAAGGGGGTCGTTCGATCCGTCGTCTGGACTCCTTACGAAGAAGGTTGGGAGCCGCATCGAGACGTTTCATGGGCGGAATTCATCGATGCCAAGAGACTCGCCACATGCAGCAGCGGCGGAAAAATCGCGATCTGGAATCTCGCTACGATGCAACCGACCTGTCACATTCAGGCAGAACCTGATTCGATCCCCTGCTTGAGCGCCGATAGAAAAATGATGGTCATCGTTAGTAAGAGCGCGATGGGGATATTTAACATCGAGAAACAGGAGATGATAACTTCGCAAAAAACGCCTCGCGATCTCCAGAGGACGGCCGTGGCGTTCAGCCCCTCGGGACGCAAAATCGGATGCATTGCAGGCGACCGAATCGTCGTATGGAATACGGCCACGGGAGAACTCGAGAAGGACTTCGGCCTGACCGGTCTCCACCTCTTCCATCAAAGTATTGTTTTTCCGGATGATGAATTCGTCTTAGTCGGCAACCAGTATCTCATCGAACTCAAGAACCAACTCAAACTTTGGAAATATGACGGCGCCGAGCAAGTTCGCGAGGCCTGGGGAATAACGTTTTTTGGCATATCCGGCGACGAGCGGTCGGGTTTGCTCATGGCAGCGAAACTCCCTCAAACCGAGGCAAAAACCCTTCTCGAGAAAGCACTCAAACAGCCTGACTTATTCGTGTTTCACAAGGGAACCCCGGTGAAACTCGACGTCTCAAAAATTCCTGATGCCGCCGAGAAAACCAAAGCGGCCGAATCGTTGACGAAAAAACTGGCGGCCATGAATTGCCCCATCCAGGAAACGGCGCAAGTCAGTGTTGTGGCGATCGTCGAGGGACCGACTCCCAAGGAAGTGTCTTTCATGCACTCAGGAACCTACAAAGTGCAGGAATATCGGACCCGGCTCAAAATCGTTCATGCGGGAAAGGATATTTGGGAAGCTAGTTGGACGAATATCCCTCATATTCTCAGAATTGAGAGAGGAGAGAATATCGAAGGAGAGTTGCGCAAGGCAAGCTCGAAGCCCTCGTATGGCTTCTATGAATCCGTGGTGCTTCCCGAGTTCTTGCAAAAACCAGCGTCCGATAAGGCCGCCGCAGGTGCAGACCAAACGCTGGGAGCAACACGCCTGACACCGCAAGGCCTTTTGATGCCGCCGAGCCATAACATGAGAAAGAAAAGAGCATAGCCCCAGCACATCCGTACCGGCAGGCTTTCCGTTCTTTCAATTCCCATGTTTGCCGCATACTGCGGTCCATTGTGATGCGAATGGTTGCACAAGGCGAGCCAAGACGACGAAGCCACTCTAGTTGACGTCGCGAAAGCGCACGAGTAAAAAAACATGTACTCGTAGGCATGTTTCGATGCGACAAGGCTACGCTTGCTTCGCATCATCACCTTCATTGCTATAGTTATGTTTATCTCCATCGACGGCGGCGACGGCACCGGAAAATCCACGCAACTGCAACTGCTGGCCGACTGGCTGCGGCAGGAGGGCCATGATCTGGTCACTTGCCGCGATCCCGGCAGCACGCCCCTGGGCGAGGCCGTGCGCAAAATCCTGCTCGATCGGCATGATTTGCACATCCACCGGCGCAGCGAAATGCTGCTCTACATGGCCGCCCGAACGCAGATGGTCGAAGAAATCATCCGGCCGGCCCTGCAACAACGAAAAACCGTGCTGTGCGACCGTTATCTATTGGCCAACGTGGCCTACCAGGGCTACGGCGGCGAACTCGATGTAAAAACGCTCTGGGACGTCGGCCGCATCGCCACCGGCGGACTAATGCCCGATCTGACCATCGTTCTTGACGTGCCCCCCGAGGTAGCTGCCACACGCATGGCCCGGCCGTTGGATCGCATGGAATTGCAAGGCGCGGAGTTTCACTCCCGCGTACGCAACGGTTTTTTAACGGAAGCCGGTCGCCAGCCCGACAAAATCGCCGTGCTTAGCGCCGTAGGCTCGATTGAGCAGGTGCAGACCGAGATCCGGCGCGTGGTCGGCCGATTTTTTGAGTGCGATTGATCCGCCAGAGAATCAAGCCGAGGGGATTCAAGACACTTCGACATTTTATCCCCAGCCGCCATTCCGCAACCTCTTGCCGCACCGACACTTGTGACGAAGGGTTGCCATTCGGCCCGCTACGCCTTATGATGCGGCCTGGAATTGATCGCGGATTCGTTTTGCCCTCATCCTTCGAATATGTCCACCGTATACCGCACAGACGCCGGCCAAGCCACCGCCAAGGTAAACTCCGAGATTCTCGACCGGCTGCCGCCCCAAAGCCTCGACGCCGAAAAAGGAGTCCTGGGCAGTCTGTTGATCGATCCCGAACTGTGCGACGATATCGCCTTGGTCCTCCGGGCGGAAGACTTCTACGCCGACGCCAATCAAAAGCTCTATACGCATCTGATGGCGATGCACAACGAGGGCGTTCGGATCGACGCCATGCTGTTGCTCGAACGTCTGCGCGGCACCGGCGATTTGGAAATCATCGGCGGCCCGGCCTACTTGGCCGAGGTCGTTCACGCCGTGCCCTATGCCGCCAATGCGGTCTACTATGCCGGCATCGTGCGCGACAAGGCCACGCTTCGCTCCCTGATCCATGCCAGCACCGAAATTCTGCGTGATGCCTACGAGCCGACCCTCGATCCCCGCGAAATGGTCAATCGAGCGGAAGAGCAGATCTTCGCCGTGCGCGATCAACACAGCAGCGATCAGGTCACCTCGATTCAAGATCTGCTTGTCGAGGCATTCGACAAAATCGACGCCCGGCTTGAACACGGCGAAAACGACGGCGTGCCCACCGGCTTCCAAGACCTCGACAATATGACCGGCGGGCTGCACGGTTCCGAGTTTGTCGTGCTGGCCGCTCGCCCCAGCATGGGCAAAACGGCGCTGGCCACCAACATCGCCGAACATGTAGCCATCGAGGCCAATGTGCCCACGCTGTTCGTGAGTCTCGAAATGGCCAAGCTCGAGTTGGCCCAGCGTATGCTTTGCTCGCAAGGTCGAATCGACGCTAGCAAATTTCGCAGTGGCTTTTTATCGAAGGAAGACCGCTCGAAACTGGTCGAAGCGTCGGCCAAGCTGGGCAAGGCGCCGTTCTTCGTCGACGACACGCCCGCCCGCACCTGCACCGAAATCGCCGCTTGTGCCCGGCGTTTGAAACGCAAGCACGACCTGGGTCTGATCGTGATCGACTATTTGCAGTTGATCAACCCCGACGACCCCCGCGATCCCCGCCAAGAGCAAGTCGCGAAGATGGCTCGCCGCTTGAAGGCGCTGGCCCGCGAATTGAAGCTGCCCGTGCTCTGCCTTGCACAATTGAACCGCCAAACCGAGCAAGGCAAGGAAGGGCATCGCCCCCGGTTGAGCCATCTGCGCGAGTCAGGCGCCATCGAACAGGACGCCGACGTCGTCATGTTCATCCATCGCGAGGAATACTACCACACTCGCGAGGAAGCCATGGAAAAAGGCATCTGCGGCCAAGCCGACATCATCGTGGCCAAGCAGCGCAACGGCCCCACGGGCGATGTCAAAGTCGCATGGTTCGATAAATACACGCGATTCGAAAACCTCTCGCAAAAACCCTACGAAGAATTCGGCGACTTCCAAACGCAGGGAGATTTTTAATCCCCATGAGAATCATCCGCTCCAACGATCGTGCGTTCGTGCCTGCCGGTCATGAAAATCCTCTTTCGCCGGGCGTGTTGAAAAAAGTGCTGCTCGAAAAAGCCGACCTTCAGCCCGGCCGCATCCAGATGATCAACTGGGCAAGCCTCGGCCCCGGCAAACAATTCTCGCTGCATTACCACGAAGACATGCAGGAAGTGTTCATCATGGTTCAAGGCGAAGCCGACATCACCGTTGGCGCGATGGCCGATACCCTGCGCCGCGGGGATACGATCGTGATCGATCCGCGCGAAGCTCACCGTATGCACAACAAGACGACCGAAACAGCCGAATACATTGCCATCGGAATTACAGCCGAAACTAACGGCAAAACGGTCGTCCTGGAAGCGTAATCCGCTATGGGTGCTGTAACGGATTATGGTAGTTTGTCCACGGACTGCAAAACGTACAATAGTTTAGCCTGGAGCTAACAGCTCCCGGAATGTGAGCGAATTGCACAACAGCTTAGCGGCCGCCAGAACGTCAGCCCTGCTGTTTATTGACCGCCAGAACGTCGACCCTAAGTTTAGCGGCCGCCGGTACGGCGGCCCTGTTGCCAAGCCGCCATACCGATGGCAGCTAAACAACACTGCGTATCCAACTTAACCATAAAAAACGGTGCCCATCCGCTATCACACTTCCATCACGTCACTTGCTTCATAGCGCGTCGCTAGATAGATCGGACGGCGCTCTCCAACAATCCGGCGGTGCGTTCGCATGGCCAGCTCGGGTGTGTTGTTTTCGTGCGACAAATGCGCCAAGCACGCCCATTTCAAACGCGACGAAGCATGGCGATCGAGCAACTCGGCCGACTCGACATTCGAGATGTGTCCCCCGGGGCCTTGAATGCGTTTCTTGAGAAATGCAGGATAGGGCCCATTGGCAAGCATGTCGGAATCGTAATTGCTCTCCAACAGAACAGCATCAAGCGAACTGATAATGCCATGCAAATCGGCAAAGACATGCCCCAGATCGGTCAGAATGCCCAGGCGGCGACTTCCGTCATCAACGACAAACGCCACGCCGTCCACGCCGTCGTGAGGTGTGGCCACGGTCTCGACCGTCACGCTGACGAATCGCAACGTTTCACCCGCCGAAAAATGTCGAAGGTCTTCGATCTCGCCAAGGCCGTATCGGTTCGAGGCATGGTATGTTTTCTGCGTCGTATAGATCGGCAACCCGAACTTCCGATGAAAAACACCCATGTTGCGAGAATGATCGGTATGATCGTGTGAAATCAACACGGCATCAACGTCGGCAATATCGCGGCCATGTCCGGCAAGCCGTTGCTTGGCTTGAGTCCCGCTGATTCCCGCGTCAAACAGAAGCCGAACGCCGCCGGCCTCGACGTAGATGCAGTTGCCGTTGCTGCCCGATTGGAGAGAGATGACTCGCATGGAACTATTATCCAAGGCAACGCGAAAAAAGATATCCCCGCCGAATGGGTTGTGGCTTTTTTTCTGAAATCATGCTAGGATTCGTGTAGAGAGCGTGTAATGAGGAAGGGCCGATACACCGGGTTTTGACCGCTGGCCCGAGATAGTAGGGCAACAGGTAACCGAGGTCGGCGTACCGCCTCTCCCCCAAAAATACACGCACAAGAAGCCCGCTTCTGCTCTTCTGCGGGCTTCTTGTCTTTCTTGCAAAAAACGCTATCAATAGGTTATTCCACCCCTACGCCAAATAGGGAAACCCGCCCGCCTTTCATTCCAACCGCCCAAAAAAATGATGCAACCCGCCTTCGAAAAACATCTGATTCGCCGCAAAACATTCGCCTCGGCTTCCATCGTCCTGATTTTGCTCGCCTCTTGCACGATTGTCCGCGCCGCGCCGCCTGAAGGATTTATCGCTTTATTTAATGGCAAAAATCTCGACGGCTGGACCGTTCGCAATCCCGACAACCACGACTGGACGGTCATCGACGGCGTCATCGACTGCACCCCTCACGAACCCGCCGGCGATAAAAATCTTTGGACTGAAAAAGAATATGGCAATTTCGATTTGTTTGTCGATTGGCGCATCAAGGAAAGTCCTTGGGTCTCTCACGAAGCGAAAATCATCCTGCCCGACGGCTCCTATAAGAAAGATGCCCAGGGCAATATCGTTTTGGTCACGGTCCCCAATGCCGACTCAGGCATCTTCTTGCGAGGACAACATAAGTCGCAAATCAACATCTGGTGCTGGCCCGCGGGCTCCGGCGAAGCGTTCGGTTATCGGACCGATCCGAACTTCTCCGCCGAAGTTCATGCCCGAACCACGCCCAAGGTAAATGCCGACCGCCCCATCGGCCAATGGAACACTTTCCATATCATCATGAAAGGCGATCGCGTGACGGTAACCCTGAACGACAAACTGGTTCTCGACGACGCACAGTTGCCCGGCATCCCCGCCAAAGGCCCGATCGCTCTGCAACATCACGCCGAGCGCAAGGACGGCCCTTGGGGCGCCTCGCTGCTGCAATTCCGAAATATCTACATCAAAGAACTTCCGTAAAAACAGGTTCCTTCCATGACCGGCCCTAGTCACCTCGAAATGTCTTTCATTGCGGTCTGCGTTGTTCTTTTCGCAAGCCTCGGCGGTACGCTCTGGAATCAGCCGGGCGATACGACTTCGTCGCAGTCTTCTCAGACTGAAAAAGTCAATGTCTTCGAGCAAAACAAACGGCTTGGACGCGGAGTAAACGTCCTCGGCTACGATCCGATTTGGAAATCCAAGAGCGAGGGCCGTTTTCAAGAAGAACATTTCAAGCTGCTCCATGACGCCGGTTTTAACCATGTGCGCATCAATCTTCACCCCTTCCGCGATGCCAAAGCCGGCGGCAAAGTGGATGATGCTTATTGGCAGTTGCTTGACCGCACGATCCAACAAGCGTTGAACCACCGTCTGGCCCTCATCCTGGATTTCCACGAGTTCATGGAGATGGCCAAGGATCCGGCTTCCAAGCATGATCGCTTTCTGGCCGTTTGGAAACGCATCGCCCATCGTTACCAAGACGCGCCAAGCTCGGTTTTTTTCGAAATTCTCAACGAGCCGAACGAAGACCTGACTCCCGAGCTATGGAACCGATTTCTCCGCGATGCCTTGTCGGTCATTCGTGAAACGAATCCAAACAGAACCGTGATCATCGGTCCTGCACAATGGAACAACATCGACCTGCTCGAAAAGCTCGACCTGCCCGAAAAAGATCAAAACATCATTGTCACGGTGCATTACTACAAGCCTTTCGAGTTCACGCATCAAGGCACTCCCTGGACCGGCCTGAAGGACAAGACCGGCGTTCCCTGGAACGGCAACGAACAGGAACTCCAGGCCATGTCGCGCGATTTCGAAAAGGCGCAAGCCTGGGCCAAGAAACACAATCGCCCCCTCTACCTCGGCGAATTCAGCGCCTACGAAAAAGCCGATATGCCC